>JALWDQ010000676.1:0-9804 GCA_027039625.1 Calditrichia bacterium
GGATCGGGAGTGAGTTGCTTGAGTCCCAGAGAAATCTTGCGTTCCTCCGGCTCAATGCTTAACACCACGGCTTCCACTTCATCTCCTACCTTAACCACCTGTGCCGGATTTTTCACGTGCTGCGACCAGCTCATCTCCGACACATGGATCAAGCCTTCAATTCCTTTCTCCAGTTCCACAAATGCGCCGTAATCGGTGATGCTCACTACTTTACCCTTCACTTTGCTGCCCACCGGGAACCGTTCTTCAATCTTTTCCCAAGGATGCGGCTGAAGCTGTTTCAATCCCAGTGAAATCCGGGATTTGTTCTCGTCGAAATCCAGAATCATTACGTCGATTTCCTGATCCAGCTTCACCACTTCGGAAGGATGGTTAACGCGTCCCCAGGAGAGATCGGTGATGTGGAGCAGACCATCCACGCCACCCAGGTCGATGAATACACCAAAATCGGTGATATTCTTCACCATGCCGCGGCGCACCTGGCCTTTCTCCAGGGTACGCAGAATTTCGGCACGTTTGCTCTCCAGCTCTTTCTCAATAATCACCCGGCGGGAGACGACAATATTTTTACGCTGTTCGTTGACCTTCACAATTTTCAAATCCAGGGTCTGGCCCACAAAGGCATCGAAATCGCGGATCGGTTTTACATCCACCTGCGAACCGGGCAGGAAGGCATCCACGCCTCCCAGATCCACCACAAAACCACCTTTAATGCGCCGCACCACGCGTCCCTGGATGATTTCGTCTTTCGCGTGCTTCTCCATTAACCGCTCCCAGGCACGCAGGAAGTACACCCGCTTCCGGCTCAACAACACCTGACCTTCCATGTCCTCGGCACTTTCCAGATACACCTCCACCTCATCACCCGGTTTCAGCTCTTCCTCGTTCTGGAACTCTTCGCGGGGGATCATTCCTTCGGATTTAAAACCCACATCCACAATCACATAGTCGTCCGTTACCGCTACCACCGTGCCTTTCACGATGTCGCCTTCGTGTACCTGCTCAAAGCTTTTCTCGTAAAACTTCAGCATTTCGGGATCAGGCTCTTCATTCTCTTCATCCAGCGCCGGAACCTCATCCAGCTTAAATACCTGTCCCGGTTTAAACGGCATATCATCCGCCTCGTTACTGTCCGAAGCCGTGGCTTTTTTCTCTTCTTGCGGTTCCTCCACCGGCTCCGGGGTTTGTTGTTTGACTTCTTCCGTCATTTAGTTATTCCTCCTTTCAAAAAAGATATTTCCCCTGTGGGGATTCTTGAGACGCCAAATATAATGATATTGCAAAATCTTTCAAAATATTTTTTTAATAATTAGGGGGAATTGTTTCACTGCCGGCGCGCGGTTCAGGCTGTTAAATAGCGGCATTTTTTGCCTGGCACACGGGTGCTTTTTTTTCCCGTGGGAATGGAATAACCGTGCGGTGGTAGGGGGGGGAGGCCTCTTTTGCACGGGAGGGTTTTTCGTCCGGTATGAAAAAAAGTCGGGGCGCAAACCCCGACTTTCAGTGCTACAGTTCCGATAGTAATTCCTTCACGGCTCGCTCCAGTTGCCGGTCGATATGGGCAGCCGTATCGCCGGGACGATCTTCCACAATAATATCGGGAACCGCTCCGTGGTTTTCCATATCCACTCCGTTGGTGATGACATACCAACCCCGGAATGGAACCCGGAACCGGGAGCCGTCAATCAGGCGGATGCTTCCGGTGCTAATCACCAATCCTCCCGTGGGCTTACCTACCACTTTACCCCGTTGCAGGGTTTTAATGGCATGGCTAAAAATCTCGGCATTGGAAAAGGAATATTCATTACACAGCACAATGATGGGTTTCGTCCAGGCGTAAAGGGGGCGGCGCTCGGCCTGGGGATAGCCGCGTTTGCCATCCCGGGGAATGGTGTAAGCGTGGTCACGAATCATGAGCATGTTCAGAAGGTAATCTGTCGTCCAGCCTCCGCCGTTATTGCGCACATCAATTACCAGACCCTCTTTGCCGTGGGCTTCGGCGTACAATTCCATCTCGAAACGATCCAGACTCTGCTGCCCCATGGCGCGGATGTGGATGTAGCCCAATCGGTTGTGGGAAAGACGGTGCACCAGCTCCCGTTTCTCTTCCCGCCAGCGGTCGTATTCCAGATCCATGAATTTGCGGTAGCTGATGGGTCGTACCACCACGGTGCGGCGGTACTCGGTGCCGTTTTTCTTACCGCTCAACAAAAGCTCCGTGGGCTTATCGATGCGGTTTTCCAGCAGGGCGTATAGGTTAGTGTTTTTCTTTAAGGGGATGCCGTTTACCGCCCGCAGCACTTCCCCCACCCGTACCGGCTCCGGAATGCGCTGGCAGGGGCCGTTGGGAATCACTTCCGCAATCTTCAATCCGTCACCGGAGTAGGATTCATCGTAGCGCAGCCCCAGCATGCCGCTGCCAACCTGCGGTGTACCCCCTGGCGGGTAAATTCCCAGATGGGAGGCATTCAGTTCCCCCAGCATCAGACGTACCACGCTGTTAAAATCCCGAATGGTGTACACGCGGGTGGCAATGGGAAGATATTTCCGGTACATGGCTTTCCAGTCCACCCCGTGGAAATTGGGATCATAAAACTTCTGGTACAGGGTACGCCAGGCTTCATCAAATTTCTGTTTTTGTTCGCCGGGAATATCGATTTTTAAGGTTGCCCGGAAGTTGAGTGTTTTGGTTTTCCCTCCGTCCGGGGAAACCGATGCCAGCAAGCCGCCTTTTTTCAGATAGTAGATTTTTTTGTTTTTCCCGTGCCACAGGATGTGCTGAGGTGCATGGCCGCCCCGCGTGAGCTGTTTTAAATCTTTCCCATTCCACTTTACCTTCCATAAATCGGACTTCCCGGCGCTGTTGCTGCTGAATACCAGGAACTGCCCCCGGGGAGACCAATCGAAATCGCTCTCGGTACCGGGTAAACGGGTTACTCGCCGCAGCCGCTGGTACAGCTTCTCCGGCTCATCGATGACCACCCGCACCGAATCCGCTTTTTTCTGCTGCTTCTTATCGGCAAAGAACTCTTCCCATTCGGCATCGGTTTTCTCGTCGTCGGCCAGGCGCAGGTAAGCCATCCAGATGTCGTAATTGTCTCCCTTGCGGGCGGAAATGAAGGCAATGCGGCGGCCATCCTGCGACCAGCGAGGCGTGCCATCGTAATCCGGATGCTGGGAAATATCCCACTGTTTTCCGGTTTCCACATCAATGATGAACACTTCTGAATTGGCCTCTTCGTCTTCCCGGGCGTAAGCCAGATACCGGCTGTCCGGCGACCAGCGAAATTCCGGCTCACTCCAGCCTTTTATCAGCGTGCGGGTCTTCCCGGTTGCCAGCTGGTAAATGACGATATCACCTTTCCCCCGAATGAAGGCAATCATTTTTCCGTCTGGCGAGAATTGCGGTGCGTATTCCTCCCGGGAGCTGGCAATCAGTTTCTTGCGTTTGAACCGGGTGGTGAGCGCCAGCGATTTCTGACGGGGATCGCCACTATGGATCAGGTAAATGTCGCGGTTTCCCGCTTCGTCCGATACGTAAAGCAGACTGTCGCTGTTGGGCGCCCAGCAAATGTCCCCTTCGCGCCAGGGTGATTCGGTGAGCTGGTTCAAGAAGCGCCCGTTCTCACTCATCACCAGCACCTCGCCCCGCACCACAAATGCCACCAGCTTGCCATCGGGACTAACCGCCATTTCTTCCGCCCGGGATGTGTAGTTCTGATATTTAACGGGATTCGTTACATAATCCAGCGGCAATTGAATATCGATGCGCTCCGCACGACCGCTTTCCACGTCGTATCGGTAGATGTCGAACCCCCGTTCGAAAGTAAGAATTTTTCCGTTGGTGGAGATGTCCAGATAGCGAATTCCATCATCTTTGAAGAAGGTAAGCTGGGTTTTGTTGCTTCCATCCCGGTTCATGCGGTAGAGATTCATGGTGCCATCTCGCTCGCTGGCGAAATAGATGGTGTTCCCGTCGGGAGAAAACACCGGGAACATATCGTTGCCATCAAAATGGGTGAGCTGCTGAAAAGTCTTATCCTGAAAGCGATACAGAAAAATATCCGCATTGCTGCTGCCCCGATAATGTTTGCGATAGATGTTGGTGCGCCCTTTGACGAAGACCAGATATTGGCCATCTGCCGAAATCCGCCCCTGATCGGCATATTCGGGCAACACCTTGGTTGGGGTGCCTCCGGTTAGAGGTACCCGGTACAGAACCGGTAAACGGTGGTAGTAGAAATTCCGGCGCGAGCTGAACATCACTCCCTGACCATCGGGCAAGAACTGCCATACGCGATCGGCGTTGCTGAAATAGGTCAGTCGATTGACCCCGGCACCGGAGAGGGAAAGCACGAACACATCGTCGTTACCGTACCGATCCGAAGAGAAAGCAATCTGCTTGCCATCCGGCGACCAGCGGGGGAGGTAATCGTAAGCGGGATTTGCGGTGAGCCGTTTCGCTTCGCCGCCGCTGGTGGGTACCACCCAGATGTCCCCCTGAAACGAAAATGCTACCTGTGTGCCGTCGGGAGAAGGCGCTGGCGTTCGGGGAAACACCACCGTTTCTCTACCCCAGCCCAAACTGCAGATAATAAACAAAACCATCCATACCAAAAGGAGCTGTTTCATAAACCACCTCATTTTAATTTCCTTCTTCCGGAAAATAAAAGAAAATGAGCAGATTTCATATAGGGTAAAAAAATTGTGGGGGAAACATTGTTTTGCATCCCTTGTTGCATCTACGAAAACCGTAGAAAAAAGTAGAAATAAAATAAACCACAGAGGACATAGAAAAAGCATAAAAGCATAGAGCATAGAGTATAGAGCATAGGGCATAGAGCATAGGACATAGAGCATAGAGCATAGAGCATAGGGCATAGGGCATAGGGCATAAATATTATCTGCCTGGGGGAAGGGATTTCTCTTCCGGCAGTGTTTTGTGAGCACTTTGCAGAGAACCTATTTAGTAGTGTTTTTGTCTTTTGTCTTTTGTCTTTTGTCTTTTCACGTAGCGTTCGTTGCGGTTCATTCGCACACACAAAAATTCATTTCAAAGAGTAACGTATCTGGAGAAATGAAGAATGGTATTCCAAATTCCAAATAACAAATCCCAAATCACAAAAAAATTCCAAACAACAAATCCCAAATCACAAACAAAATTCCAAATTCCAAATCCCAATTAACAAAAAAACAAATTCCAAGTCTCAAATAACAAGCATCAAATTCCAAATTCCAAATGATTAAGAGAATTTTTACACAATCTAATCATTTCTTTGTTTTTCATTCGTGATTATTCGTGTGATTCGTGGTTCTAATAATTTTTGTATTGTTTCGCCCCTTTGGGGCTCAAATTTTGTGTGTACTCTATTCCCAGGGCTTCGCCCAGGGCTCTTCATGTGTGAGTGCTTCGCACTCCTGAGAAGAATTCTCATTCCCATGGCTGAAGGAGGCTGTGTAAAACGTAGTGTCAATGGTATATTTATACATTGTTATTCAAATTAAAATATAGCCCCGAGCTTCCTTCGCAGAATCCCTACGGGAAGCTCGGGGAACTTAAGGCCCAAACTATAAATTGGGCTTTAGCCCCATTTTAGGCTAAAACCTAACTTTGTAAGAGGATTTTGAGTTCCACGAGCTCAAGCTCGTGGCTATAATGAAAATCAGTGCAAATTGATATTTTTTAAAGATATTCCTTGGATTTTAGTGTTTGTGAAAATGAACAAATACAAAATATTCTTGTGTTGTTGACTTAATAATGAAGTTATAGAGTCCGTAGAAAAATACTAAATTCAGTAAGAAATAAAAATACTTCTACGCTTTTTACTGCCGCATTTTACATAAATATGGTAAAATGCAATATTCATGATATTGATTAAATATTCTTCTGATTTTCATTTTCACACAGCCTCCTTTGGCTATGGGAAAGAGGGAACACCACCCATTCTGAGTCCCGGAGGGACGACTGAAATAATATTTTTCTGACGGGATGAATGCACAGCATCCTGCGGACAGGATTTACAGGATTTTTACAACCGCTGCTTTCCCTCCCTCTACAATTAAAAAATATTTGTGTTATTCGTGAAATTCGTGGTTAATTTTCTAACTGAAAAACAGAACAAATGAGGTAAAAAAACAAATTCATTTTCTACGAAATCTTACAAATCCCGCCCCCAGGGGGTAGCATAATGATTTATTCCACCAAAACAAAGGAGAAGCAGTGAGCTCTAAGATGACCTACCGCAAAGCCGGGGTGAATATCGAAAAGGCGGAGCAATCTCTGAAATCTTTAAAAGAGCAGATTCAAAGCACCCACAACAAACACGTTCTAAAACCCATCGGCGCGTTTGGCGGATTTTACCAGTTTCCTGCCCATCAGTACCGCAATCCCGTATTGGTGGCCAGCACCGATGGCGTGGGCACCAAGCTGATGATTGCCAAACTGATGAACCAGCACCACACCGTGGGTCAGGATCTGGTGAACCACTGCATTAACGATATTGCCGTTTGCGGCGCCGAGCCGCTTTTCTTTCTGGATTACTACGCCTGTGGTGAATTGCAGGAAAAGGTTTATCGGGAGGTAATCACCGGTTTTGTCACTGCCTGTCGGGAAGCCGGAGTTCCTCTAATTGGGGGAGAAACTGCCGAAATGCCCGATATGTACCAGAAGGGAGATTACGACCTGGCCGGCACCATTGTTGGAGTGGTGGAAAAAGAGGAGATTATCGATGGACAGAACATCCAGGCGGGCGATGTTATTGTGGGAGTGGCATCCAACGGATTACATACCAACGGTTATTCCCTGGCACGTAAGGTACTCCTGGCACAATTCAGCGTTCATGACACAATCCCGGAATTACAGAATACGCTGGGTGCGGAGTTGCTTAAAATTCATTTGAATTACCTCCCCATCATCCGCACATTGCGGAGCAACTTTCTCGTTAAGGGGTTAGCTCACATTACCGGGGGCGGTCTGGTTAAGAACACCGCCCGGGTTATTCCGGATGGTTTGCAGCCCGTTTTCCACTGGCAGAGCTGGCCGGTACCTCCCATTTTTCAGCTCATCCAGCAAACGGGTCAGGTACCCGAGGCGGATATGCGGGAAACGTTCAACATGGGTATTGGACTCACCATCATTACGTCCCCGGAACAGGCAGAAAAGATTCTGGAGCATTTCCGGAACCATACCCCTGCTTTTTACCGAATCGGGGAAATAACCTCCGTTTAACCTTTCCCGATGGGCCCGGAAATAACTCTGGCCATTCCAGCATCTAAAACAAAGAAGGCGGTTATTACAACCGCCTTCTCTACAATAGAACTTTATTCAACACCCCTGTTCAGGGAAGTTCAATTCCGGGGGGAGGTGCAATAAACCCTTCTTCCATCATCTTCTGGGTCTTTTCCCGCGCTTCGCGAATGATGCGGTCGGCAATCTGGAACAACTCATCGCGGTTCATCTTAATCCGTGCCACACCCTGCTCAATGGCTTTCAGCCCCACCGCTACCGCTTCCCGCGGGAATACTTCCCAATCCTCCATGGTGGGAATGAGGTAATCCTCGTGCAATCCCCGGTCGTAAGCAGTGGCGGCCAGTTCCTCGGCAGCCGCAATGCACATTTCATCGGTAATGGTCCGCGCCATCACATCCAGAGTCCCGCGGAAAATGCCAGGGAATCCCAGGGAATTATTCACCTGATTGGGGAAATCGGAGCGTCCCGTTGCCACAATCCGTGCTCCCGCTTCCTTTGCCTCCCAGGGCCAGATCTCCGGCACGGGATTGGCACACACAAATACGATGGGATCCTTCGCCATATCGGCAATCCATTCCTTTTTAATGGTATCGGGTCCCGGCTTGGAAAGAGCAATCACCACATCGGCGCCTTTCATGGCATCAGGAATATCCCCTTTCACCTGCTTTTCGTTTGTGGTCAGGCAGAAATGCCATTTTTCTTTGAAATTGCTATTCTTGATATCGTCCCGATCCCGGTGTAGAGTACCCTTGGAATCCACCATGATGATTTTTTTGGGATCGACCCCGGCCAGAATCATAATTCGAGTAATGGCAATATTAGCGGCTCCGGCGCCAATCATGGCCACTTTTACTTCATTCATCTTTTTACCCACGATGCGCAGGGCATTAATTAAACCCGCTACAGTAACAGCTGCTGTGCCCTGCTGGTCGTCGTGCCAGATGGGAATGCGAGCTTTTGCACGTAAGGTATCCAGAATGTGGAAGCATTTGGGCTGAGCAATATCCTCCAGATTCACCCCGCCCAACCCCGGTTGTAACAGCAGTACGGTTTTGATGAATTCATCGGGATCTTTCGTATCCAGCATAATGGGGAAGGCATCCACACCACCCAGATATTTAAATAACAGGGCTTTTCCTTCCATCACCGGTAAACCCGCTTCGGGTCCAATGTCTCCCAGTCCCAGAACCCGGGTACCATCCGAAATCACCGCTATGGTATTCCATTTATTGGTGTGCTGGAACACCATATCCGGATTTTTCTGAATGTCCTTACAGGGTGCGGCGACACCCGGCGTGTACCAGACGCCGAAGCTCTCCATTCCCCAGATGTGCGCTTTGGGAATTACTTCTATTTTTCCACGATAGAAAGGATGCAATCGCATGGCATCTTCGGCAGGCTTTTGCGCTTTGGCAATGAGTTCTTCTTTACTTAACTGTTTCTCCGACATGATTCCTCCTATGAAATGTGTGTTGCCTGGTTTAACTCCTTGAAGATTCTACCTTTGTTAAAACTGTAACGAATATATCGTTAAAATCGATGGGAAAAAAGAAAAGATTATTTTTTTAAAAATAGCCCGGGGTTCAGCAGGTGGATACTTTCTTAAACCGAGCGGGAAAAATCCGGGGTAGGTAAAATTCGAGTGCTATATACCAGACTTTTCTTGCACCCTGTTCTGTTGTCGGGGCAAAAAAATGTGGGCGGTGGTTCCTTTACCCAGTTCACTTTCGAACTGAATTGTACCCCCGTGGTCTCGAACAATCTGATGTACAATAGCCAGTCCCAGCCCGGTTCCATCCGGCTTGGTAGTAAAAAAGGGGTCGTAAATTTTAATGAGTTGCTCCCGGGGAATTCCCACACCGGTATCGATAATTTGGACATGCATCTGCCGGTCGTCGCAACTGCTTTTCAGGGTAAGCACTCCTCCTTCACCCATGGCATCCAGACTATTTTTCACAATGTTGAAAAATGCCTGGTAGAGCAATCTTTCATCTCCGTTAACCCAGCTGTGCTGGCAGTTAAACTGAAGTTGCACCTGGACTTTCCGGGAGCGAATCAGAGCATCCATCATCATCAGCACCTGATGAAGAATCTGGTGCACATCCACCCTTTTCTTTTCCGGTTTACGGGGATGCGCCAGATTCAGAATATTATCAAGGATGGTCTCCAGATTGCCCACCTGGGATTTGATGATTCCCGCATACTGCCGCAGCGGGGAATCCGGGGGTAATTTCTTCTCCAGCAAATTGGCAAATCCGCCGATGGAAACCAGGGGATTACGAATTTCGTGGGCCACGCGCGAAGCCATTTCCCCCAGCGCTGCCAGTTTCTCCGCCCGCACCAGACGGAGCGAATGCTCTTCCAGTTTGCGGTAAGCCTGTTGCAGCTCGTTTACCCGTTCTTCCAGATTGCGGTACAACTGCACATTTTCCAGCATCAGCACCGCCTGGCGGGACAGTACTTTCAGCGTTTCCACCTCTTCCGGTCCAATAGTTCTTCTGGTGATGCGATTATCCGCCCGTATTACCCCAGAAGTTCGGTTGTCGGTAATGAGT
>JALWDQ010000677.1:0-3095 GCA_027039625.1 Calditrichia bacterium
GGTTTGGGCATTCATTCCCACAAATGAATTTGTGGGCTAGTGGCAGGTCGTCCCTATCGGGACGGCTTTATCTCCCGGGGCTGCGCGCCGGGTTACCTTTGTGTGAGCGCTTTGCGCTCGGTTTTTTATCGATGGTTAATCCACCAATTCACGACAATAGAGATTCTTCGCTCCGCTGGCGCTTCGCTCAGAATGACAGGGGGGCGGTGTTTCTGTCATTCTGAACCCCGTCGCAGACGGGGTGAAGAATCTCACCATTTGAATTTAAAATGACAACCTTTACGCTCTTTGCGGTTGAATAAGATTAACCGCAAAGTACGCAGAGAATGCGCAAAGGACGCAATTAAAAAGAAATTCTAAATAACAAATCTCCAGTTACAAATTCCAAAAAATAATCAAAATCAGAAATATTTTTCGTTGCGTACGTTGCGCCCGCTGCGGTTAATTTTTTTTTGCGTTTAGACATTCAAAAATCTTTGCGCCCTTCGCGCCTACGTTGCGCACTTTGCGGTTTAATAAAATTAACCCCGGAGGATGCGGAGCATTTGCAAAGTGTGCTATGAGGCATATTGTGAAAAAGAAAAGCACATGTTTTAATTTCCAGTTCCTCAAACCTCCAGGGTACCTGTAAACAAATGTTTCTCAAAATCATGTTAATCCTGTCCGCAGGATGCTGTGCATTAAATCCGTTAAAAAAAATTACTTATTTGATATGGGTATTCATTTTCGCAAATGGAATTCAGGAGCTATTCGCAGAATGCTGTGCAGATGCCTGCCGTTCCTGTAGGGACGGGACAGGATAACCGAATCGTTTGTATCATTATCTTGGTATTTGGAATTTGAGATTTGTTATTTGTTATTTGGAATTTGTTATTTGGAATTTGTTATTTGGAATTTGTTATTTGTTATTTGGAATTTGTTATTTGAGATTTCGTCGCGTGCGTTGCGGTTTATTAAAACATATCCGTAGAGTAAAATTACAGTTGCATCCCTCAGGTGTGTGCGATAATTTTCACAAAAAAATCGAGGCAACAATGAGACAATGGATCATTGTTTTGTTGGGAATCATGCTGTGGGGAGTAACGGGGGCATCGGCACAACACATAAAATTGCTTACCCCTCCGGTGATGGAACTGGGCACCATCCCTTCTGATACCATCATCCACACCACCATCCGCTTCATGAACGATGGCAAAGCCCCATTGATTCTGGAAGAGGTGAAGACCAGTTGTGGTTGCACCGCCGCGGAACCGGAAAAAATGACCATCCAGCCCGGCGAGGAGAGCGCGGTGCAGGTTTCTTTTAACAGCCGGGGATACAGGGGAGAGGTGCACAAATATGTGACGCTGATTAGCCAGAATGCGGAGCCCCGTCAGGTGCGAGTAACCCTGCACCTGCATGTGCGGGAACGGATTGAAATTCACCCCCGATTTCTGGAATTTCGCATTGTGAACGTGGGTGACACACCCGTAACCCAGCATTTTACCATCCGGAACCACTCCGGCAGCAAGCTAAAAGTTTCCGATGTTACCGTAAGCAAATCCATTTTCTCGGTAAAACCCCGTAAGTTTGAAATACCTGCCGGGGATTCGGTACTGGTGCAGGTAACCGTACGTCCCGGAAAACCCGGGCAGTTTGATGATGTGATTCTGGTGCGTTTTCAGAAACCGAAGAAATTAATCAAACGCGTCCCCGTATTTCTGAAGATTCAGGAATTAAAGTAAATCCTGAAATCGGGGCGAGTGTTTGTGTAGCATAGTAAAGTGCCCGTTTTCTTTCTCTAAAAACGAGTGAGGCGAGTGTAAAATAATATTCCGGGCTTTTGGACGGTGTGTTAACCGCAGAGATCGCAGAGAAGGCGCCAGGTTCGCAAAGAAAAAGACATTTTTTAGTTATTAAAGAAATTTTCATTAAATCTTATAGAGGAATTATTGTGCCTCTTCGGTTATTTATTTAAGCCTCAGCACGCGCCGAGGGCACAATGAAAAAATGGAGAGATGAGACGCTGCGAACGTTGCGTTCGTGGTGGTTAATTAAAAAAAATTCTGGAGGTAAAAGAACCATTCGAAATGGTGTTCATTCAAAAAGAGAGAAATTCCGCGACCTCCCGGAGATTTACTACCGCTCCAGAGGTATTGCGTAAACCATAGCGGACAGGTTCTGCTGGAAAAAATCCTACAATTCCCGCCAGGAGAGTACGCGCACTCCTTTGAAGTCGAAACTGTGCTCCCCGGCATAAATTAAAATTGGTTGTTCTACATTATCTTTTGCTAAATGGGAATAATATTGCAATCCCTTAATGAATTCGGCATTAAATGTCTCGCCCGATTTTGTTTCGATGGGGAGTAATTTCCTTCCGCGCTCCATGATGAAATCCACTTCATGCCCCTGGGCGTCTCGCCAGAAATACAAAGGAGGAATTCGGGCAGAATGAAGGTGCAGTTTGTACAATTCTCCGAAAACAAAAGATTCGAATATGGAACCGCGCATGGCGTGAAAGGGAAGCTCCTCTGCATTGCGAATCCCCAGAAGAAACGCCAGAAGTCCCGTGTCCAGGAAATATAATCTGGGAGATTTTACCAGACGTTTTCTGAAGTTCTGGAAGTGAGGTGGAAGGAGTTTGATAATAAATCCCGCCTGTAATATGGATAGCCATCGTCGCGCTGTGGTGTGGGAAATTCCCGCATCCGAAGCCAGATTCGATAAATGAAGCAACTGTCCGTTTCGCCCTGCACACAGGCGCACAAACCGGGCAAAAACATCTAAATCCCCAATGTTTTGCACCAATCTCACATCCCGTTCGATATAGGTTTGATAGTACCAGGCGTACCATTCCGTGGGATTGTAATTTTTATCGTGGATAGCGGGGTAGAAACCCTGGTACAATAATTCCCATAAATCGGGCATCTGAGATAATGAGCCCGGGGATTCGGGAAATTGTTCGGGAAGAAGAAATGGCTGGTTTAGAATCTCTCGTTTGGAAAATGGCAAAAGGTGGAGAATGGCAGTGCGTCCTGCCATCGATTGAGAAATTTTTTCCGAAAGTAGAAAATGCTGAGAGCCTGTTAGAATAAACCGTCCAGGTTGGGGATTTT
>JALWDQ010000678.1:0-3094 GCA_027039625.1 Calditrichia bacterium
GTTGGCATGAGTGCGGGGATGCGCCAAGCTGCGTCCGGTGCGCAGGGAGTACACCTCCACCTCCGGAATGGTCATGATGTATTCCGCAACGCTGCGCAGCATCTTTTTGGTGGCTTCGAGGGAACTCCCCGGTGGGGAAAGATAATCCAGCACGATGGTGCCCTCGTCCCATTCCGGCAGAAATCCACTGGGGATGCGCAGATACGAAAACACGGCTATGCTGGCAAGGATTAGAATGAGCAGCAACGCCAGGATTGGGCGCCGCAACCCACCTTTTAATAATTTTTGCTGAAAGGCAATGATTTTCGGTAACACCCGACCCGGTTGGCGTTTGCGGGTGGAAATAAACACCACCGTCAGTGCCGGGGTTAGCAGCATGGCCAGCAGCATGGAAACAATAATAGCAAAGGTAAGGGTAGTCGCCAGCGCCCGGAAGAAAATACCCGGCACCCCGGAAAGGAACACCAGCGGTACAAACACCACCAGGGTGGTAAGGGTAGCCCCCAGCAACGGTACGATGATTTCGCCGGTGGCTTCAATAACCGCCTCGCGCCGCGACCGCCCCATCTCCAGGTAGCGCTCCACATTCTCCACCACCACAATGGCGTTATCCACCAGAATTCCAATGGCTGCTGCCAGACCACCCAGACTCATCAAATTTAAATTCATGCCAGAAAGTTTAATAAAAATAAAAGTAATGAGGAGGGCTATGGGAATGATAATAGCGGTTACCAGGGTAATCCGTAACCGTCGCAAAAAGAGCAACAAAATGAGCATGGTGAGCAAAGCCCCCAGGAAGATGGCATCTCGCACACTGGAAATGGAGCGCCGAATGAAATCGGTCATGTCGTACCATTTGTGAATTTCCACCTCCGGAGGCAGTACCCGGCGCAAATTCCGCAGCCGCTCCTCCACCTGCTTCATGATAGCCACTGCATTGGTTCCCGGCTGCTTGATAACGGTAATGAGTACCGCCGGATGCAGGTTGCTCTCGCAGGCAATAAACGTTTCTTTGAGGGCTGGCTCCACCCGGGCAATGTCCGAAAGAAAGATGGGCGTATTCTTCCGCCGGGCAACAATGGTGCGTTTAATATCCTCAATCTTCAGAAAGCGATTATCCGCAATGTTCAAATACAGTTTGTTGAATTCATTTAAGCGTCCCACGAATTGCAGAGAGTTATTCTCCCGCAGGGCTTTCTCCACCTCCCGGTAACTCAAATCCAGTGCCGCCAGCTTATCCGGTTCCAGATTCACCCAGTACTCCCGCTGCCTTCCGCCCATCACTTCAATATTGTACACCCCGGGGATGCTGGCCAACTGGGGACGGATGGTATAAATGGCCAGGTCTCGCAACTGCAGCAGGGTCAATTTCTCCGAATATAAACTGTAACCGGCAACCGGGTAGGTGCTGGTGGTAAACCGACGCACTTCCAGCTGGATGTCCCGCGGCAATTGATTCTGAATTCCGCTCACCTGCGCCTGAACCAGCTGGTAAGCACGAAACATGTCCTCGTTCCACTGAAAATCGATGTTAATCTCCGCCGAACCGCGGCTAATGGAAGAGCGCACCATGCGCACGCCGGGCACCATCATCACCGCCTCTTCAATGGGTTTGGCGATTTCCATCTCCATTTCCTTGAGGGGCGCCAGACCGTAATCCACCATCACCGCAATCCGGGGAAAAGTGGCATCCGGAAACACCCCTTCGGGAATCTGGTAAATCAGGTAAATGCCAATTAGGGAGAGTACCAGTGCGGTAAAAATAATGGCCCGGCGATTTTCCACAGCAAATTGAGATAGACCTTTCATTCGGCAATTACCTCCATGCCATCCTGCAGGGAATATGCTTTATTCACCACCACCAGTTCTCCTTCCCGCACTCCGGTTAGCACCTCGCACCAGTCGCTTTTCATGATACCGGTGGCTACCTGGCGTTTTTCGACTTTACTGCCTTGAAGCACGAACACCGAGAAGACGCCTTCCTCTTCCACCAGGGCAGAGCGGGGCACCAGCAGTGTATTTTTATGCACCCGGGAGGGGAAAGTGAGGCGCACTCGCATTCCGGGACGAAACTCCCCGGCGGGATTTTTCAGCTCCAGCCGGATGGGTACTGTCTGGTTGCGCTCATCTACTTTTCCGGAAATAGCTGTTAGGGACAGTTGCAGCGGTGGGTGGGGATAATCGGTGAATTCCACGCGCACCTTCCCGGCCTGGCGAAGCGCCGGTAGCCAGCGCACGGGGAGCTCTCCCAGAATATCCAGCGTATCCAGACGGGCGATGTGGGCAATGTGCTCGCCCCGTTCCACCACGTCGCCGCTATGCCGGTACACCTGCAAAACCGTCCCGTCCACCGGCGAAAAGAGAGGGATGGGACGGATTTGTTCTTTCAGGAAGGGACGGAGTTCTTCGGGGACATCGGGACTGACCTGCAACAGTGCTTCCCGGGTTGCCGGAATGATGGTGCCCACCGCCTGCCCGCGTTGCACCCGGTCGCCCATAAGCAGGGAAAAACCCGTTAACCGCCCGGGAAACTGCGAGGCCAGAAACGCCTCCTGGCGCAGTACCACCTCACCGTAAATGGCCAGGGTGTCCTGAATATCTCCCCGAACCACCGGCTGGGTTTTTACGTGCAGTAAAAAATCCGCCCGGGAAGTTTCCGCTTCGTGCCCCTGCTGCTGGCAGGAGGCAAACAAAAAAAGGAATCCCGTTAAAATAGTTGCTATGATTTTCATCGAAAAATCCCTGAATTTTTGCTTCGTCTCTCTGTTTATTCTTTTTTCGGGAAATGAAAAACGAAATTTCCGGTTGCACCGATTTTTCCGGTTGCGTCTGCTGTGCATTTCTCCTCCTGTTGAATGCATCCTTCCTCCTTTACCATTTTATTCCCGGATAGCTCCCTGTGGAGGTATGGTTATTCATCGATGCTCATCAATGAATTCGTTCGCCAATTAGTCCCAGCTTTTAATCAGTTCCATCTGGTTGGTCAACAGAAGAAAATCGATAAAATAGCGGAGGTATTCCAGATGGCTGCGGGTAATCTGCAACTGATTTTCCGTAAGCGCCTGCTGTGCTGCCAGGTAATCCAGATTGGTGA
>JALWDQ010000679.1:0-3094 GCA_027039625.1 Calditrichia bacterium
GTCCGGTTAACCTCTAAAAATTATCGATAGTCCCGCACTAACAGAGTAATGCGACTAACGGATACCAGAAAATCATTCTCGTCTGTGATATGAATCTCCCAGACATGAATGGTGTTGCCCATGTGCAAAGGTTGAGCGGTTCCGAAAACGCGGGAAGGGGCTTGAATCGATTTGATATGGCTGGCGTTAATTTCGATACCCACGCAGTACTGCTTTTCCGGATCTACACACATGTTTGCAGCGAGGCTGCCCAGGCTTTCGGCCAGCGCTACCGAAGCTCCTCCGTGCAACAATCCCAGCGGTTGAACTGTTCGCTGATCCACTGGCATGGTGGCTGTTAAATAATCGGGCCCAATCTCGACGTATTCAATTCCCAGCGCTTCATCCAGAGTATTACGGGATAATTTTTTAATTTCTTCAAGGGAATATTCACGGTACCAGATACTCATGGTTTTACCTTTTTTAAACGACAAAATACGTGCTTTCCCGGAAGAAATGCAAGGGAATTGGTAGATAACCCGGAAGTGGTGGAGGGTATTATGGAAATATTTTCCAGGGAGGAAGAGGACATTTTTTCTGCGTAACCCGGGGATTTTTCACTTCATCCAATACGTGAAATTAATAAAACCACTGAAATAAATGAAAAATGAAAAATGAAAAATGTAAAATAGGAAATGGGAAATTTACAATATAAGGCTTCAATCATTAGGCATGAATTTTTGGACAGGATAAACAGGATTACATAAAATTTATTTTATTCGTGCATATTCGTGAAATTCGTGGTTAGTATTCAAAATTTGTATTTTGGGGATTTGTTGTTTGTATTTTGGAATTTGAATTATCATTGCGGCCGCTGTGGTTAATTTTTTACAATGAGATGTAAAAATCTTTGCGCACTTTGCGCATTCATAGCGTTCTTTGCGGTTATTAAAAATTTATTTTTTGGGATTTGGGATTTGGGATTTGGAATTTGGAATTTTTAAAATCATTTGGTGATTAACCAGAATAACCATGATATTTAAAAAATTTGAAAATAAAAACCAAACGGAGGATAACATGGCACGTCGTCAATCGGCAGAGGAGTACGAATATCGTGCGGAAATGAAGCAATTGCTTCACCTGATTGTTCATTCGCTGTACACACATCCGGAAATCTTTTTGCGGGAACTCATTTCCAATGCATCCGATGCGCTGAATAAACTGCGATTCCGCATGCTCACAGACAAAAACGTACTGGAACCGGAAGCGGAATTGAAAATCCAGATTGAACTGAATTCCAAGAAAAAATTCTTTTCCATTGAAGACACCGGTATCGGAATGACCAAAGAGGATTTGATTCACGAAATCGGAACAGTGGCAAAATCCGGTACGCTGGAATTCCTGCAGCAGCTGAAACAGCAGGACAAGCCGGTGGATGCCAGTGTAATCGGGCAGTTTGGAGTGGTATCTTATTCGGTCTTCATGGTGACGGATGAGGTGACCATCGAGACCCGCCACGCCGATCCCGATTCCCGGGGCTACCGCTGGGTGGGACGCGCCGATGGCAAATTCACTATCGAAGAAATCGACAAACCGCATCGCGGCACCCGAATTTTCTTCACCCTGAAAGATGAATACAAAGAATTTGCCGAAGAATATAAGGTGAAAGAGGTCATTCGGCGGTACTCCAATTTTGTGGATTTTCCCATCTATGTTGGGAAGGAGCAGGTAAACCGCATGACCGCTCTGTGGCAAAAACCGCGGAACGAGATTAAGGAAGAGGAACTGAACGAGTTCTACAAATTTCTTACTAACGATTTTGAGCCGCCGTTGGGGCATCTGCACATTTCGGTGGAAGGTACGGTAAATTTTAAAGCGCTGCTGTTTATTCCCCAAACCGCTCCGCCCCATTTTATGCTGGAGGAGCTGGAAAAGTCGGTTCATCTCTATTCCAACAAAATATTTATCCAGGAGAATGCCAAAGAGCTGCTTCCGGAATACCTGCGTTTTGTGCGCGGGGTAGTGGATACGGAAGATTTGCCGCTGAACGTTTCCCGTGAATGGACGCAATCCAGTCCGGTAATGGCGAAAATACGCAATGTGCTCACCGGTAAAATCCTCTCTTTTCTGGAAGATTGGGCGAAGAACGAACCGGAAAAGTACCGAAAATTTTACGAGAATTTTGGTGCTCTATTCAAGACGGGAATTAACACCGATTTTACCAATCGAGATCGGATTATTGACCTACTGCGGTTTGAATCCACTAAAACCCAAAAGGGCGAATTGACTTCGCTTAAGGAGTATGTGGAACGGATGAAAACCGACCAGAAGGAGATTTATTACCTCTCCGGAGAAAATCCCGAGACGGTGCGGCGTAATCCCAAACTGGAATATTTCCGGAAAAATGACATTGAAGTGCTGCTGCTGACCGATCCGGTGGATGTCTTTGTGGTGCCATCCATTGGGGAGTACCAGAAGAAGCCGCTGAAATCCATTGACAAAGCGGATCTGGATTTGAAGGAAGAGAAAAAGGACGAAGAGGCTTTGCCGGAGAACCTGATTAAGCCACTGATTGAATTGTTCAAGAAAACGCTGGGCGAGCGAGTAGAGGATGTGGTGGTTTCCCGTCGCCTGGTGGATTCGGCTGTGACCCTGGTGGGAGGGAAAGAGGCGCTGGATACCCAGATGGAAAAGATGATGAAGATGCTGGACAAAAACTTCAGCGGCTCGAAGAAAATTCTGGAGATTAATCCCCACCATCCCTTGATTAAAAATCTGGCTGGTAAGCTGGTGGGTAACGGAGACGATCCGCTGGTGCGTAATTGCATCCTGCAGTTGTACGAAGGGGCGTTGCTGATAGAAGGAAATCTGGAATCGCCCACGGAATTTGTGCAACGGATGACAGAAATTATGGAAGCGGCTACCCGAACCGCATCGTAATTTCCGGCCAGGGAAAAGCAAACGAAAACGATCTGGCGTGGAAAATAAAAGTCCCGGGAATTTTACCCCGGGACTTTCAGAGGATGTGTGAAAATGCATTTTCAATGGAATATTTATTCATTGTTGTTTAAAGTAAAACATAGCCCCGAGCTTCCAGCTCGGGGAACTTAAGGCC
>JALWDQ010000680.1:0-3093 GCA_027039625.1 Calditrichia bacterium
TGTGCGGCTCCGCTGTTCGTCGCTGGATATCAGTTTCGATGAATCCTTTCTCGTTAACCGAAATCCGGGTATTCTCCAGACCAAAACCCCGGGAGTTGGGCTTCCGCCCCACCGAAATCAGCACGCGATCGAAAACCTGCTCTTTTTCCGTGACCTTTTCACCTTCCAGCTTCACTTGTACCGAATTGCCAGTGCTTTTCAATTGCACAACCCGGGTGTTCAGAAGAATGGCTTCAAACGTGCGCTGGAGCTGTTTTTCCAGATAGCGCACCAGATCCCGGTCGGCTCCCGGAAGCAGTCCCGGCAACATCTCCACCACAGTCACCCGACTTCCCAGCGCCGCGTACACACTTCCCAATTCCAGGCCAATGTAACCGCCGCCAACCACCAGCAGTTTTTCCGGGATGTCCTTTAACTCCAGTGCAGCCGTAGAATCCATAATTCGCTCGTCCGGTGGTGGAAATCCCGGAATCCAGGCGGGCCGCGAACCCGTCGCAATGATGGCGTACTCGAAAGTAAGTTCCTTCTTGTTGCCGTTCGTTAAATCCACAGCTAAGCGATGGGCATCCAGGAAGCGGGCATATCCCTGAAGGTAGGTGATTTTTCTCTGGCGAGTTAACATGCCCAATCCGCCGGTGAGTTTTTGCACCACCTCCTCTTTCCAGGCACGCAACTTTGGGAGGTCGATGCGGGGTTCTCCGAATTGTACCCCCCATTTTTCCGCCTGGCGGGTCTCCGAAATTAATTTTGCCACATGGAGAAGTGCCTTGGAAGGGATGCATCCCCGATACAGGCAAACTCCTCCGGGGTTGGGCTCAGGATTTACCAGGGTTACCTTCATCCCCAGGTCTGCGGCCAGAAAAGCGGCAGCGTAACCCCCCGGGCCGCCGCCGATCACAACTAATTGTGTATGGTCATTCATGGGATTCTCCAGTTGTTGAATTTGTGAATATGGCGTTTTCGTTTCCCTGTCAAATGGGATTAACCTTCCAGCGAGAGCAAGAAGGGTTCTTCCAGCGCCTGGACAATCCAGCGCAGGAAACGGGCTGCATCGGCTCCATCGATAAGCCGATGGTCGTAAGAGAGAGAAAGCGGCAGCATCAGAGCCGGTTTAAATTCTCCATCCTCCCAGAGGGGTTCAATGGAGGCGCGGGAGATGCCCAGTATGGCGACCTCCGGTGGGTTTACAATGGGGGTAAACCCTGTCCCCCCAATTCCCCCTAAGTTGGAAATGCTGAAATTGCCGCCCTGCATGTCGTCCGGAGTAAGTTTCCGTTCCCGTGCTTTCTGAGCCAGGGTGGTTAATTCCACCGAGAGTTCAATCAGATTCTTCTTATCCACCTGTTTCACCACCGGAACCAGCAATCCGCTGGGGGTATCCACAGCGACCCCGATGTTGATGTACTGTTTGTAAATAATCTCCTGGTTTTCCATGTCGATGCTGGCGTTAAATTGGGGGAATTTCTTGAGTGCTGCGGCAGTAATTTTCAGTAGAATGGCAGTTACTGTGAGCTTCCCGCCTGCCGCTTCCACACGGGAGGCATATTGTTTTCGCAATTGTTCCAGCCGGGTAATATTTGCTTTATCGAAGTTGGTTACATGGGGAATGGTGTTCCAGGCGTAGCTGAGTCGTTCGGCGGTGATTCTCCGAACGTTGTTCATGGGTTTCCGCTCCACTGCACCCCACTTGCTAAAATCCGGTAACGGTTGGGGTGCCTGAGTTATGGCACCGGTGGTGCGCTTTTGATTGAGCTCTTTAGCATATCGTTTGACATCTTCAATGGAGATGCGACCGCCGGGGCCGCTGCCAGGCACGCGGGTAATGTCGATTCCGATTTCCCGGGCAAAGCGTCGTACCGAAGGTGCAGCCGGTACCAGCGGACGACTTGCCGCAGGGGTAACGGAAGGTGGCACAGGTGCAGCTTCTGCAACGGGTGGTGGAGCAGTACTCTGAGGTGGTTGAGGTTTCTCTTCTGCCTCTGATGGCGAGGGAGGTGCTTCTTCGAGTTTATCTGTTTCTGTCGCTTCAGAAGCAGGTTCTTCTGCTACCTCCGGTGCTGTTGCCTCCCCGGTTTCCTCGGTGGCATTCAGCAGTATGATGGTTTGTCCAATGTGAACTTCTTCTCCCTCAGAAACCAGAACCTTTTCCACCACACCCGCCTGTTCCACGGGAATTTCCACCACCGCTTTGTCGGTTTCCAGCTCCAGCAACGTGTCGCCTTCCTGAACACTGTCCCCGGGAGCAACCAGGATTCGGGCAATGGTGCCTTTCTCAATATTTTCACCAACTTCCGGTATTTTTATTTCTATAGCCATGATTTTTCCCTCATTCCAGATTTTAGTTCATTTGTTTTCCGTTTTCCTTTGAAGGAATGCTTGTTAATCCAGAAAAGGATTTTTCTTTTCAGGATTGATTTTCAGGTCGCGCAGGGCGTCGTGTACCGTCTGGAAGGGTAAGTCGCCTTTGCGAGCCAGTGCCTGAAGCGTCGCCAGGGTGATATAGCGCTCATCAATTTCGAAGAAATCCCATAAATGCCTGCGACCATCGCTGCGACCAAATCCGTCCGTCCCCAGTGTGAAGTAGGGGCCGGGTATCCAGCGTGCCACTATATCCGGAATCGCTCGAATGTAGTCGCTTACCGCCACAAAAACCCCTTTTGCTTTCTGGAGCGTCCGGGTGAGATATGGTGTTTTGGGCCGGGCGCCGGGATGCAACATGTTCCAGCGTTCCACCTGAATCGCATCATCGTGCAGTTCTTTGTAACTGGTTACACTCCACACGCTGGTGGCAACGTTGTATTTTTCTTCCAGAATTTTCTGAGCTTCAAGTGCCAGGTTGACGGTGGGCCCGCTGGCTAACAGCTGAGCCTGGAGTTTGCCCTTTTTGTGTGTGGTGGCACGGAACAGGTACAATCCTTTTAAAATACCTTCTTCCACGCCTTCGGGCATGGGAGGCTGGGCGTAATTTTCGTTGTACAGGGTGATGTAGTAAAAAATCCGTTCCTGTTCCTGATACATGCGTCGGATTCCATCCCGGATGATGACAGCGGTTTCGTAGGCGAAAGCAGGGTCGTAGGCTTTGAGTGTAGGAAT
>JALWDQ010000681.1:0-3085 GCA_027039625.1 Calditrichia bacterium
AACAAAATTTACAAAAAAGAGATTTTTCCTTAAACCACTTCATTGAATAATCACCAAACCCTCTGCTTCAATTACTTAATTGCAGGAAAGTTAATTTTTCATAAAAATCTCTAAAAATCATTAGCATTGGTTTTGATTAATACCAGAATATACAGAAAGAAGCGAAGTCATTAAAATTTGGTTTTAGTTTCACTTTTTCCTTCACTCATAATGCGCTTTTTGAAAAAACATGAGTAAACGAGAAGCAGCACCTACATTCTTTTTTTTTGACTGCACATCGGAAATACCCAAAATACTCAATAGAAATATTTCTAAAATTACAAAGTGAAATGAGATGGTAACTTTGATCCGAACATATTCGCTATTTTCCAAGAAACCACACTAAATCGGGTAAGAGAAAACTACAATGGTTGGCGGTTATGCTCCTTGCGGCTCCCAATTCTGCAATTTTTCCCAGCAATCTTTGCAGAAGCGACTGCTTTTTAGATCAATGTCCTCTACATATGTCGAGGAATGCATCACACATCGGTAATCCACACAATGAACCAGGCCAAATGTATGACCAAGCTCATGTAATATTTCCTTTACAATGCGCTGATATAGAAGCGGTTTATTTTCTGGTAACCCGTAAAACCGAGTATCTAAACGATGGGTGGAAACTAATGCTCCCTGACCGTGTAACTGTGCTTCTCCGAACAAATAGGTTAAAATTGGGATATAAATATCCACATCAGTAATTCCTACAATTCTCATCCCATCGTCCGGAAGATGTTTCAAAAGGTGAGATAAAATTAAAGTAGAGTGATATTGGTGTCGTTCGGAGGAATAAAAAATTTTTAAATCCAATTTCAGAGAAATACATTCGTAGCGGCAGGGGAGATAATAATTGAGATCATTTATTATACTTTTGCAACGATTTTTTAAATATCCATTAATAAACGCCACATAAACTTTTACTTTGCATGTCGTCATTTCAAAAGAAATCAATAGGGTACCGGATTATTTATACAAAAGCAACACTTTACATTCCGGGACTACCATGGGAAGGCAAGGTGTTAACGTGTGATACCATATTTTTTCATTTTATTATAAAGAGTTACTCGATCGATTCCCAGCAGACTGGCTGCCCGGGTTACGTTTCCACCGGTTTCTTTTAAAACTTTCTGAATATGTGTTTTTTCCAGTTCCATTAAACTATACACAAGCTGGTTTTCCTGTTTATGATTGTTGACCATAAGGGGCAAGTCCTCCAGCGTAATCTCCGGTTTTTTCCCCACCACCATAGCTCGCTCAATGGCATTTTCCAGTTCCCGAACATTCCCCGGCCAGGGATAGCGCAACAGAAGCTCCTCAACTTCTGGAGAAATTTTCTTTTCCGGTTTCCCCATAGAACGTGCATATTTGCGGATGAAAAACTTTGCCAATGGAATAATATCAGCACGTCGTTCCCGCAATGGAGGAATAAAAATCGTAAACACATTTATCCGATAATACAAATCCTCTCGGAACTTTTCCTCTTCTAATAATTTTTCCAGATTTTTATTGGTAGCACAAACCAACCGGAAATCCACATAAATTTCTTCATTTCCTCCCAAGCGGGTGAACCGTTTGGTTTCCAGCACTCGTAAAATATCCACCTGCATTTTGGGAGAAATATCGCCAATTTCATCCAGAAAAAGCGTCCCGCCATTTGCCAGCTCAATCTTACCTTTACGGCGATACTGAGCACCGGTAAACGCTCCTTTTTCGTGACCGAACAATTCACTTTCCAGAAGGGTTTCCGGAATAGCACCGCAATTCACCGCGACAATAGGAAAATACCGACGCTTACTATGGCTATGGATGGCTCTGGCAATTAGCTCTTTTCCGGTTCCGCTCTCGCCCCGGATGAGCACCGTAGAGTCTGTTTCGGCAACAGTATAAACCATTTCCAGCACTCGCTTCATCTCGTCACTTTCGGCTATGATTTCATCCACATCACTCAATTCAGAGATTTTCTCTCGTAAACGCTGGTTCTCATCGGATAGATGTTTTTGTTTTAAGGCATTATTCACCAGATTCGATAAATCATCCGGGTCGAACGGTTTCGTAATATAATCAAATGCTCCTTGTTTGAGAGCCTTTACCGCCGTATCTACCGAAGCATAAGCGGTGATAATAATTATCATGGCATTGGGATCAATCTCTTTAATTTTCCCTTGAAGCGTAATGCCATCCATCCCCGGCATTTTAATATCCAGCAGAATTAAATCATAAGGTCCCGAATGCATTTTCATCAAAGCATCTTCTGCACTTTCGGCCGTCACTACCTGGAACCCATCTTCAGTAAACCACTCTTCTAACGAAGCCCGTACAGATAATTCATCATCCACGATTAAAATTTTATATGGTCTCATTGTTTCACCCTGTTAGTTTATGTGTTGTAATTTTGATGGGTTTCATTTTGTTCAAATGGTAGTTCAATATAAAATGTAGTCCCCTGGTTTGGTTTTGAATCCAACCAGATAACACCTTTATGATGTTGCACAATTCCGGAAAGGGAATTATTTAATTCATGAGCCACCGTGGCGGCCATTTTTCCCAGAGAAGCCACTTTTTCCACCTGAAGCATCCGATCATACGCCTCCTTCAAATTCGCTGCCATGTTATTAAAAGAATTTGCCAACATCCCCAACGCTCCATATCTGTCCGATAATCCAGCTCTCCCACCGAAAGATGCACCATCCCCGATTGTAATTTATGAATAGGTCGATGAATAACCCAACACAAAACCAGAGCAAAGATAAATATTGCCACTAAAATAAAATAACCGAAATTCCATATACTACCAATCGATTTCGAAAAGCAGCCCGAACCAACTCGCTCAAATCCATTTTTACATCCAGAATACCCAGAATGGTTTGATCCTTTGGATGAGCGTGACAAACTCCATTGCTACAACTGGGTGTATTTTTAATGGGATCGATGAGCCCCATAACACGTTTCTCATCCGGGCTTTTAAAAATACGACTTTTCTTTTTACCGGGAACAGAAGCAAACGGTCGGTTGGCGGCATGATATATCGTACATACTTCGGCTTTCATAT
>JALWDQ010000682.1:0-3081 GCA_027039625.1 Calditrichia bacterium
ATTACTCAAGAGAATTCAATATTTCCGTAATTGCCTACTGTTTAATGCCCAATCACTACCATTTTTTGTTTCGTCAGGATGGAGAGATTGGGATTTCAATTTTAATGCAACGTCTGTTCAATCGCTACTCCAAAGCATATAACAAACGATACGGCCGAACTGGTACATTGTTCGAAGCTCGATTCAAAGCCATTTTAGTGGAAGACGAAAATTATCTCCTGCACCTTTGCCGATATATTCACGGGAATCCGGTGAAAGCAGGGCTGGTAAAAAAATTAGAGGATTGGCCTTATTCCAACTTTTTGGAGTGGGTAAATTTAAGGAAAGGAAAGCTTATTGATCGCTATTTCGTCAAAAAATATTTTGCCACTCCCGAATTGTATAAATCTTTTGTTGAAGACTACTTACAGGGTACAGAAAAATCTCCAGAAGAAGTGAAGAGGTTGTTGCTTGATGAGTGATTTTTACCAAGTCCCGGCACTTTGAAGTGCGGGGACTTGTTACATAGCACTTTATTTTGTAAATTAAAATAAAAAGCAGCGTAAAAATGAACTATAAAAACCACATAATTTCAGATCCGAATATTTTGTTAGGAAAACCTGTAATCAAAGGCACGCGAATTCCTGTGGAATTAATCTTAAAGAAACTTTCCGAGGGAATGGATGTTGCGGAAATTTTAAAAGCATATCCTAATTTAACCAGAGAAGATATCTATGCCTGTCTGGAGTATTCTGCAAAGGTTATTTCGGAGGAAGAGGTAATTGAACCTTAAGTTCCTCATTGATGAAAATGTTGATTTTCAAATCGTTTCGTTTTTAAAGAAAAAAGGCATTTTTATAATTTCAGTGGTTAAAGACAAACCTGGAATTCAAGATGAAGAAGTATTGGAATTTGCACGAAATGAAGATGCAATAATTGTTACAGAGGATAAAGATTTTGGAGAATGGGTATTCTCTCATGGTTATAAAATTGGAGTTATTCTATTGCGATATAAATTTTCAGAACGTGATGCTATTATGCATTCGCTTTTAAAAGTAATCGAAAAATATAGAGTAAACTTAAAAGACAGCTTCACAGTAATTACTTCCAAAAAGATTCGTTTAAGAAAGATATAAACATAGATTGCTTATGAGTGCATCTTTTTTAGCCCATGATATTTTAAAAGTGTTGGGAATTTCTTCTTCTTTTTTTTTACATATTTAAATCTGTTTCCAGGAGAGAACCTGAACTCCCTGTCGGATGTAACTCTCGCTCCCTCCATAAATTAAAACCGGTTGTTCTGCTACCTCGCCAGCAAGTTTACGGTAATAAAGTAAGTTCCGAAAATGTTCTTTTGCTAACGTTTCCCCGGATTTCGCCTCAATGGGCAGAAATTTGGGACCGCGCTCGAGAATGAAATCAACCTCATGCCCTTTAAAGTCGTGCCAGAAATAGATGGAAGGAAGCAGGCGGGAATGCACATGAGCTTTATAAAGTTCCGAATAAACAAAAGATTCAAAAACCGCGCCCCGTAAAGCATGAAATGCCAGTTCTTCGGGTGTGCGAACTCCTAGAAGAAACGCTAGTAAACCGGTATCGAAGAAATATAATTTAGGTGATTTGATTAGCCGCTTCCGGAAATTCCGATAGTGGGGTGGTACAAGGGCCACAATGAAACTTGCCTGGAGAACCGATAACCAGCGTTTCGCTGTCATCGTACTAATTCCGGCATCGGCAGCCAGAGTGGAGAAATTGACCAGTTGACCATTGCGACCGGCGCACAAACGGATGAATTTGTCAAATAAAAGTAAATCCCCAATATTCACTATTAGACGGACATCTCGCTCGATATAAGTCTGATAATAATCGGCTAACCATTCCCGGGCATCCAACTGGTTGTGGTGAATCCGGGGATAGAATCCTTTGAATAACACTTCCCATAAATCCGGGAATTCCACCGCACCTGGTTCGAGGGAGGGAAACTGGTCCGGATGAAGGGGAGGCTCCTGAAAGAGCTCCCTCTTGGAAAATGGCAGAAGGTACAAAACAGCCGTACGTCCCGCCAGGGATTGCGAAATTTTCTCATGAAGCAAAAAATTGTGGGATCCGGTTAAAATATACTGACCCGGTGAATTGCGCTCGTCCACTATCCCTTGAATATAGGAAAACAGTGTTGGTACCCGCTGTACTTCGTCCAAAATAACCCCTTCTTTAAAGCGATTCAAAAATCCCCGAGGGTCTTCTTGAGCGAAACTTCGTTCATCCGGTTTTTCTAGAGAAATATACTGATACTCCGGAAAAACCATCCTGACCAAGGTGGTTTTGCCAGATTGACGGGGACCGGTCAGGGTGACTACCGGATATTTTTGAGCAGCTTCTTTAAGTTTTGTTGCTAGCGTCCGTTGAATCCACATGTTTAGGTAAATTTTAACATTCAATGTTAAATTATACCCAATTTTTAAGGTAAAAGCAACGATTTTCCCCAATTGGGCTTGTTCAAAACACAATGGAAATTCCCGGTTCTTATGGTGAGATATTTTGGCTGCAATTCAAGCAAACGGGATAACCTCACCCGCCCGGAACACATCATCCGGCGGGTCGTTGCGCCAGATGAGGGCAACCTCCCGCACGATGAAGCGCAGCGGCTGCCAGTCCCGTTGCAATGCCTCGAGCAACTTTTCCCGCTGGCGCTTCCCTCTTACCTGACCCACGCTCAAATGGGGCGTAAATCCGTTGCGGAACCGCCGGATGTCATCACAATCCGGTACCACCTGCCAGAGAGCGGTTTGCAATTTCACCAGCGGTTCCCGCGGCTGGGGTTCCAGCCAGAGGGTGAAACGATTCCCTCTGTGGGGAAAATAGCGGAAATTGGCTAACACCACCTCGAAAGGAGTTACGGTACGCAACGCTTCCCGAAATCGTACGGCCAGCTCGGCAAATTCCTCCCAGGGACGAAACGGGTAGAGCAGGGTGATGTGCGGCATCCAGCGACGGAAGTGGGCATCATGCACCTGCCGGATGGCCTGGATGGGTGCCCAGACCTCCCGGGGAGGAATGAGCACCACGGCGGTTTTGTGGGTTTTTACTGGCATTCCATTGAAC
>JALWDQ010000683.1:0-3080 GCA_027039625.1 Calditrichia bacterium
TGGGAGCCAAAATCCAGGATGAGTACTTTCTCTGTGCTCACAGCTCAATCTTCCATTTTCTCAGTTCATCCATTGCTTTGTAATTGGTGAGGTCAAAATGAATGGGGGTAATGGCAATATATTGCTCCATTACCGCCACATCATCCACGTCCGGATCGCTATCCAGAAGCAACTTCTTCCCCGCCAGCCAGTAGTAATTGCGGTTCATGGGATCGACCCGTTTCTCGAAGTATTCCTCGTAGCGTCCTTTGCCCTGGCGGGTGATTTTTACCCCTTTAATCTCTTCCCGGGGCAGAGGTGGAATGTTCACATTCAATAAAGTACCTTCCGGTAATCCTTTTTCCAGCACCAGCAAAGCCAGTTTTTGAGCGAATTCCGCCGCCACGGAAAAATCCGTTTTCTTAAACGTTGTTACCGAAAAGGCAATGGACGGAATTCCCATAATGGTTCCTTCGGTAGCCGCCGAAACCGTTCCGGAATAAATGACATTGATGGCGGTATTGGCACCCTGATTGATTCCGGAAACGACCAGATCCGGCTCCTGCTGCAAAATTGCTTTCACTCCTAATTTTACACAATCGCCGGGGGTGCCGTTAACCGCATATCCGAAAAATTCGCCATTGCGCTCGTACTCCCACACACGCAAGGGATCGGAAATGGTGATGGCATGTCCCACAGCGCTTCGCTCGGAATCCGGAGCAACCACGCGCGCATCACCAATTGCCTTCATAGCCTGGTAGAGTGCGTAAATGCCCGGAGCATATATTCCATCATCATTCGTTACCAGAATGAGCGGCTTATCCTTCATAAACGACCTTTCCTCAGTAGTTCATTTTACTATTTCCAGATTTCACTGAATCTTTAATTGAACTTCCAGGAGAATAGGAGAAATAAAAAACTTCCTTTTCCTTCCTGTTTTGCTTTTTTTAATGATTTTACCCTCAATCTCCTTAATTAAAAACAGTATTTTTTCGGAAATTTTATTTGATGATGAAACCGCTCGCTGGATCCCGTTGTTACGCAGTGTGCGGTCTGCTAAACATTAGAAGCATTTCCCATATATGTGATGCGCATGGAAACATTTTTCGATATGGTGAAATTTTGCAACGGTACCGGAAGAGCCTTGTTAAGATGGAGCGTTTGTTTCCACCGTTTCCGGTGCTGGTGCCGTTTCGGGATTCTCCGGCCAGAGCAAATCCAGGATCTTTGCCACGGTATCCCGCATTTGCTGGCGATGGACAATGAGATCCACAAACCCGTGTTCCAGTAAAAATTCCGCTCGCTGGAAACCTTCCGGTAAATCCTGCCCAATCGTTTGTTTAATGACTCGCTGCCCGGCGAATCCGATTAAAGCGCGGGGTTCGGCAATGTGCACATCCCCCAGCATGGCAAAACTGGCTGTGGTTCCACCGGTAGTGGGATCGGTAAGAATGCTAATGTACGGAATTCCCGCTTCGGAAAGCTGAGCGAGCTTAGCTGACGTTTTTGCCAGTTGCATCAAAGAGAGGGCTCCTTCCATCATGCGAGCCCCTCCGGACGCAGAGACAATGATTAGCGGACGCCGTTTCTCCCGCGCCATATCGATAGCCCGGGCAATTTTCTCGCCTACCACCGACCCCATGCTTCCGCCAATGAAAGTAAAATCCATCACCGCACCCACGACCGGCTTACCATGAATTGTGGCAAATCCCGTAACCACGGCATCCTTCAACCCGGTCTTCTTCTGGGCGTCCTTCAAGCGATCGGTGTATTTTTTTCTATCCCGAAAATTTAACGGATCGCCGGGTGCAATGTGTTCATTAAATTCCTGGAAACTGTTTTCATCAAAAAGGTAGGTAATGTACTCCCGGGAGTTCACCCGGAAATGATGGTCGCACTTGGGACACACATACATGCGGCTTTGCAGTTGACTGCGGTAGATGATTTCTCCGCAATTGTCGCACTTAATCCACAATCCGTCCGGCAATACTTTCTTCTCGACAGTGGAAATACCTTTTTTCTTTTTGAACCAGTCCATACTCATCCCCCTGTAAAAAATCTGTTTAAGTTAATAAATAAAAACCGGTAATTCAAAAAAATTGTTTTTTAGGAAGAAATTAGAACAATTTTGTATGGAAAAGTTGGGACATGCAGGATAGCGGTTAAAAAATGAATCGCCTGGGGGAAAGAAGAAACCGGGAATAGGAACAAAAGAAACTGGTGGAGAATAACTGAACTACTGCGACGATGGTTCCTCGCTGGCAGGTGGGGTAAGAATTTTCTGCATCACCAGGGCGGTTTCTCCATTGGGATAGTAACCGGGACGCCGAAAGATGGTGCGAAAACCGAATTTGTGGTAAAGGTGAATGGCGGGACGATTATGTTCCCGAACCTCCAGAAGGGCGTAGCGGCAACCCTGCGCATGTTTCAGGATTTCGCGAAGCATAAACTGCCCCAAACCGCGATTTTGCTGGTCGGGTCGCACGGCCACATTGGCAATATGGAATTCATCGAAAATTTTCCAGGCGATGATGTACCCCAGAATCTCTCCTTCCTCTTCCAGAACCAGGGGGATGGAAAAGCGATTGTGCAGCACCTCGTGCCGGAAACTGTTTTCCGACCAGGGATCGGGAAAGAGCGCTTTTTCGATGGCAGCCACCGCAGGAATGTCCTCTTCTGTCATGCGACGTAACATCATATCTTAAAACCCGGAGGTGAAATGGTGAACCAAAGAATCTCCCCGATATTCGGTTTTCTGCTTATTTTTCCACTCCACATCGAAAATTTTACTAATATTTGTGTAACACAGGCCCGTAGATGATTCACGATTCAAAATGCAACCGATAAAAATGTTTATAGAAAAGCGGCTGTGAGTTAATTCATCGTAGAAATAAATTAAAACTTCTGATGAACCGGAAAATTTAGCCCGATACCGACACAATTGTTTCTCTGATTTACAACCAGAATTCATTCGCGTGGTTTCAGGACTCCCTTCCGCAAGCGCAACGTTCTCCCTTCGTCACCCTCTCTTCTTGCTATCTGAGAAAGTCGTGATGCGGTTTTCCCTACATTACCCCTCGAAACGCCCGTAAATAACGCGG
>JALWDQ010000684.1:0-9746 GCA_027039625.1 Calditrichia bacterium
GTGCTATTCTGGGGGTAGGATTCATCATCCCCATTCGTAAGCAGATGATTGACATCGACCGTTTGCGTTTCCCCTCCGGTACGGCTATTGCCAGTATTCTGCGTTCCCCTGCCGAAGGGATGCGCAAATCCCGCCTCCTGCTGTGGGGCGCTCTGCTTTCTGCCACGGTCTATTTGCTCATTCAATTCCCCCGGCTGGGACTCCCTTATGTGCTACCCGCCTCGCTGGACCTGGGACGCCTGCTGCATCTCCCGGCGTACATTAACAACGTGTGGGCAATTTCGCTTTTAAGCGTGGGGATTGGTTTCATCGCCGGACGCAACGGGTTGTTTGTACTGGCTGGCGGGTTGCTGGCATACTGGTTTATTACCCCGCTGGTCATCTCCCTGGGCTGGATTCCCGCGCATCTCACCGGCAGTCAGATTCCGGACTACATTCACAGCGAGATGACCCGGCCCCTGGGCATCGGGATGCTCATTGGCGGTTCCCTCATCAGCATTGTGCTTACTCTTCCGGCACTTAAAGCCACGGTGAAAAGCCTCTCCCTGAAATCGCTGAAGAGCGTTGCCAGCGATGAGCTTCCCATCCGGGTGCTTTCTGTGGTGGTACTGGGGGCGTTTGTTTTATTCTTCCTTTCCGCGTATTTCACTTCGGAGATTGGGCTGTTGCCATCGCTGGTGGTTTCGCTGGTGGGTACACTCTGGCTCTGGTTTGCGGGCATCATTGTTTCCCAGGCAACCGGAATGACCGACTGGACGCCCATCAGCGGTATGTCTCTGCTGGCTGTGGCAATTCTAATGGTGTTTCTTCCGGCTGACCAGGTGGTTACGGCGGTGCTCATTGGTGCTGCGGTATCCGTTGCTATTGCCGAATGTGCGGACATGATGCAGGACCTGAAAACGGGCTATCTGGTGGGAAGCCGCCCCTTTAAGCAGCAAACTCTGCAGCTGCTGGTGGCAGGCATTGGGCCGGTGGTTTCCCTTTCGGTAATGCTCCTCATCTGGAACAGCGGAGGGGTAGATCCGGTAACCGGAGCGAAGCTGCCGGGGTTTGGTCCCGGGACGGACATTGAAGCGCCCCAGGCTGTGGCATTGGGGGCCACCATCGACAGCGTGATTAAAGGAAATGTGCCGGTGGACAAGTACCTGGCGGGGGCGGTAATGGGGGGACTGCTCTCCTTCAGCGGAATTCCCGGATTGGGCGTAATTATGGGCATCGCCATGTACCTGTCCATCAAATACATTCTTCCCTACGGGCTGGGCAGTTTAATTAACATCATCCTGGTGCGGCGCAAAGGGAAGGAATGGGCGGAAAGCCAGGGCGTGCCGTTTGCCGCCGGTCTGATTGTGGGCGAAGCACTGCTGATTATCGTGTTTGCGCTGCTCACTGTCTCCGGCGTCATTGCCCATTGATTTCACCCTGGCGCATTGAGAAATGAGTAAAAAATACCAGGGAACATCCCGGTGTGGAGAAGTGACTTTTTGGAAAGCATCACCGGGAAAAAACGAATGCGGTAAAATAATCGAATGAATTGAGAGCAAACGATGCGGAAAGGTTTGTACATTGCGTTCATCATTTTAGGGGTGATTGCCGCCTCTCTGTTTGCGGCGCACATTCCTCCGTATTGGGGACGTTTTGCGGTGGCAAATCTGTTCATCATCGCCGGGGTGTTGGGGTTACACCGGGAGCGCCAGACGGCGCTGCAGGACAACCATCGCCAGCAGGTACGGCAGTCCCTGCTGGAACCGTTCCGGCAACTGCACCGGAGTGTGGAGGAATTGCTTGCCGGGGGTGATCCCGGTCCCGGCTGGCCGGAAGGCGAGGCACTGGAGGAGCTGTTTCGGGAGCGGTTCCTGGAAATAGAAAACGTGCGTTCCTTGCTGCAACTCCGCCTGGGAACAGCGCAATTTATTGATGTGAGCACCGTGCTGGCACGTGCCGAGCGCCTCATTAATCGCGCGGTTTCGGCCACGATTGATGGGTATCCGGAGGAAGCGTATGCGGCGCTTCAGGAAGCCCGGCCCTTTGTGGAACAAACCGTGTCTCAATTAGAAAAGTTGCTGGAAAAAGGAAGGAAAATAAAAGCATCATGAAACATTGTCCCGAAATGACAATTGGATACGGATTTACCAGAAAAAGACAAATTGTTGTTACACTATATTTCATTCTGTCCCTTCGGGACGAATTCGTGTGGGGATGGAATTCCATTCCCACAAATGGAATTTGTGGGCTATTGGCAATCCGTCCCTTCGGGACGGGTAGAGTTACAAAGAGGGATATGATTTAATGAGAAAAATTTTTGATACAGAAATCACACATCGCGAAATGATGGGAAGCATATGTTCTAATCCCTGATGGATAGCCCGTATTTTTTAAAATCCGACAGGCTCCCTTTCCCAGAGGGATCCGTTGGGATGGGATGGATTCAGTTTGAAATAAAAAAGGAAAGGAAGTAACCGGGTTAGGGGAAGTGTACGATGAGTAACGAGCGTAACAATAAAATCGGCAAGAAGATTCGCGATACGATGAATTCCTTCGGGATTAGCGTTAAGGAGTTGTCCCGAAAAACCGGTATCGAGATTCAGACGCTGTATTCCATCCTGAATGGGCATCACAGCCCCAGTGTGGAGAAGCTGGAAGCCATTTGCAAGGCGCTGCAAATCAGCATGGATTCGCTGCTGGATCTGGAGGTGAATACCTTCCCCATCTTTCCGCGCAAATACGAGGAAAGTTTGAGTTACGCTCGTTTCGAGGATGTCTGGTTTGGACCCAACGGCGGGGAGCGCATTTCTGTGTCCCGGAATTTGAGCGTCGCCAACCAGCCGGAGGAGTTGCGCCGCCTCATCCTGAAAAATATTTACAATTTCCCCGAAGACCGGCTGGATCTGGCCATGGAAGCTTTCCGCAAACGGCAGGAGGTGATTCACAATAAGGAAAAACGGCGTATCGAGATTGTGGTGGAAAGCGAAATCATCGATTTCATTCATCAGCGCGATCCCTTCCACCTGATTCCCAGGGAGCTGATTGTGCAGTGCATCGAAGGGGTCATTCAACGTCTGGAAGAACATCCCCTGGATTTTGAGGTCATCATCATTCCCCGCCAGTACTTCCTGGTGAATTACGAAATCATTAACCGGGAGGTTATTCTTTTCGACCTGGGAACGGTTTTTTACCGCCAGACGCATCCCTCGATTTTAAAGCATTTTTTGAAGGAAGTTGAGTATTTCAAATTCGAAATTGCCCGTTATAACCAGCGGGACGAAGTCATTCAATTTTTTCGGGAGCATCTGAATGCCATCAGAAGTTGACATGGAGCTGAAAGAATTGGTGCAAACCACCAGTGACCTGATTCGATTTCGCACGGTGGATGGTGCTTTTCAGGAGTTTGAGCGCGCTGTTGCGTACGTAAAGGATTTTTTCCGCCAGGTGCCGGTTCACATTACGGAACATCGTTTCGGGAAGTATCCGGCACTGGTGATTACCACACGCCCCACCCGGCACCCCCGAATTTTCTTCCAGGGGCATCTGGATGTGGTACCGGGCGAGGCGGAGCAATTCCAGCCCCAAATCAGGGGCGACCGCCTTTACGGACGCGGCAGTGTGGATATGAAAGGTTTTGATGCGCTGGCCATGCACCTGCTGCGGGAACTGGCCGGGAAGCGACCCGAGGTGGATGTGGGGTTGATGCTTACCTTCGACGAAGAGATTGGTGGTGAGCATGGTGCCGCCCGGCTGGCGGAACTGGGGTATGGGGCAAATATCATCATCAACGGAGATGGTGGATACAATTACGCCGTCATCTTTGCCGAAAAAGGGATTCTGAAGATTCGCATTTGTACCGAAGCCATTCCCGGCCGGCATCCTTACCCCTGGCAGGGAGAAAATGCCTTTGATGTGCTCATTCGCAATTACCAGAATATCATCTCCCTGTTCCCGGAGCACTGGAAAGCCACCGAAGAAGATAACTGGTACAGCACCTATTCCGTTTACGACGTGAAGGTGGAGAACAAAATGCACAGTCCACCGCACCGGGCGGAAATGAAGATGAATTTTTATTTCACCGAGCCCATTACGCCGGACGAGTTACTGGAGAAAATTCGTTTACACGCCCGGCATGTGACCATCGAGAAAATTAGCGGCAGCGAACGGGTGTATTTGAATCCTAACGACCCGCTTATCCGGGAGATGCGAGACATTATGGATCGGCAGTTCCGGCGGGAAATTAAAATTCGTTCCGAGAACGGTTCGTCCGACGCCCGTTTTTTTACCCATCTGGGCGTGCCCATTCTGATTGTGAAGGTGGTGGGCGAAGACCATCACGGTCCCCGGGAGCATTTGCTCATTTCCCAATTAATGCCGCTGTACCGGTCCTTGCGGGAGTTCACCCTGCGCCATCTGCAGCCGGAAGCATCGACCGAAACCGTGGAGGAATCCCATGAGGCGAAATAGCTTTACACGCTTCCGCAGTGTTTTGCTGCTTCTGGTGCTTCTGCTGGCTGCTACGTGCAGCCGAGCTCCCCGGATTACCTATCGGGCGAAACTGATAAAACCACCGGTGGGAACCATGCAATTGGGCCCTGCTATTTTCGTACCGCAGCGGGTTCTGCAGCAGTTACACGTTCGGGAAGGGGATCCCGTGCAGGTAAGCCACCGGCAGCGGACACTGGAACTGCGTGCCTACCTGTTGCTGGATACCACCCGGGTGTTTGCCCTTCACCGCCGTTATGCCGATTCTTTGCAGCTTTCTTACGACACGGTGGAAGTAACTCTCGCTCCCATTCCGTTGCAGCGGGCGACCCTGAAGCCCCGTCCCATCCGCCAGTACATGGAGAGCTATCCCGGGCGTCCCGAGCAGTGGCCTGGAGTCGCCATTGGTGCACCCCATGGGGATTGCGATATGGAAACCGGTGCCATTGTGAAACTGGTAAGCGAGACGTACGGTATTCCCGCCACCGCTGCTTACGGATATCGCCTCTCTTATCGCGGCATCTGGTGGGATGTCAACCGCCCGCTGATGAAGCTCCCCCGACCCGGTGGTGGCGTGTACCCGGAGCGGGTCTGGAATCGCTCGGCAGAAAAGGTGTATGGCGAATATCAGAATCGGGTGTGGCAAACCAGCGGGTTGCAGTACGGACAGCGTTTCCGGCTGTTTACCAGCTTCCACGGCCACGACCTGACCGTGCGCCTGCCGGATGGCCGCCGCCTCCCGCGTCCCGTTATCGAAGGGATGGGCGTGGGGTTCACTCACGAGCAGTTGCGCCGCATCAAACGATTTTACTATCGACACCGCCATCAGTACTGGCAAAATCCGCCGGAACTGGTGTTTGGCAATTTGCCCGAAGACCGGCACTACCGCGTGCTGGGGCAAACGGTGAGTTTCTTCTATTCCGGGCTGGGCACCCGCACCTACGGCTCTTTACGCAGCGACCTGGTGGAACATGCCCTGCATCTGGAAACACCCAACAGCGTGAGATTAGACCCGGCGGTACAACCCCAGACGGCTCGCTTCCTGCACGATTTGTACCGTTTCGTGCTGGATTCCCTGTTGCGTTTTTCTTCCCGCGTGGCGAATGCCAGACCGCCGGTAGCGCACCAACCCCGTTGCCTGGGGAAATCCGTGGCAATCGCCGGGGGAACCTTCCCCATGGGCGCCCCGCAGGGAACCGGGTGGAGCAGCGAACGTCCCCAGCATCCGGTGACCCTCTCACCTTTCCGCATCGAGGTGCACGAGGTGACCAACCGCCAGTACGTGGCGTTTCTCAATCAGGCTTTGCAGCAGGGGAAAATTACCGTGCGCCAGGGGGTGGTGTACGATGCCCGGCACCCCAACCATGTGCTGTGTCGCACCCGGCAAGCCACCCCATTTAGCTATATTGACTGGCAGAACGGAACCTTCCGGGTGGCAGAGCAGGCAGATTTCTTTCCGGTTATTTACGTCTCCTGGTACGGTGCAGACATGTACGCCCGTTTTCACGGAAAGCGTTTGCCCACCGAGGCGGAATGGGAGATGGCAGCGAGCTGGGATTCCCGCCGCAAAGTAAAATATCTTTACGCTGCCGGAAGCGACACCATTACCGGTAAGCAGGCGAATTTTCAGAACAGCGGCGACCCGTACGAAATCGATGGCGCCATTGCCCTTACTCCGGTGGGGTATTTCCGGGAAGCCAATCCCAATGGTGTGTACGATATGAGCGGAAATGTGTGGGAATGGTGCTCGGATTTTTACCAGTACACCTACTACCGGCAGGAGCCGGAAGGCGGCTGGGTAAATCCCACTGGCCCGGACAGCACTTCCATGCGCACAGTGCGGGGCGGTGCCTGGAATACGGAATTTGCGGTGACCCGCACCACCATGCGGCTGGGAATTCACCCCAACGCCACACTGGTGAATGTGGGGTTTCGCTGTGTTTCGAATCAATGAAAAAAATTACAGGGATAAAATGAGCCTTTTTGCAGGGAAATATGAAGGGAAAAGCGGGAAACGAGGTTTACGGTTACGGGGGAACCGTTTCCCGGGTGGCACCCGGTCTGCTTTGAATAGGGGAACCACTCTGCCAGGCGGAAGAAAGCTGCTTTTACTGCTGTTTATCCTGCTGCTCGGAATGGTGCTTACCTTCCGGGCCGGACAGGTGCCCATCTCGCCACAGCCGGCGCAGCAAGCAGCTCGCTGTTTCGTGGAGCATTCGCCGTACTTCAACCGCAGCCGGGGAAATGCGCCTTACCGGATTCTTTCCCTGCAACCTTTACAAATTCCCCGGGAAGACGGGGGAGACACGCTGGGATATGTGGTGCAGTTGCAGCCGGAGGGATTTCTGATTCTGACCGCCCGGGAAGAGATGGTGCCCATCCTGGCTTATTCCGATGAGTCGCCTTTTGTGGATGATGCCCGGGTAGAAAATATCTTCCCGGAAATGGTGCGGTGGGATTTGCAGTTACGCCAGCGGGCACTCCGTGCCGGGCAGGCACCGGCGGAACTGCTCCAGCAGTATCGGCGCTTCTGGCAGGCACTGCTTTCCCAACAGGCACTCTCTCCCCGGGATTCTCTGAAACTGTTTGGCAGTGACGTGTGGTACGGGCCGTTTTTAACCTCGTCTGCTGCCACTTCCCGGCAGGATTCCATTTATTTCTTCCCCACCCCCACCTGGGGACAGGGTTACGTGAATGGTGCCATGGTATTTAACATTTACACACCCAATCACTGGCCAGCGGGTTGTGTAGCCACGGCCATGGCGGAGATTCTGGCCTACTATCGCTGGCCGCCCCGGGGTACCGGCAGCCACTCCTACTACGAAGACGACGCCGGCTGGCTTTCGGCCAATTTCGGCGAAACCTGGTACGACTGGGCCAATACGCTGGACAACTATTACAACGTGTTCACCACCGGCGCCCAGAAAGCGGCGGCGGGATTGCTGACCTACCATTGCGGAATTGCTGTGGATATGAACTACGAGGCCAACGGTTCTTCTTCCAATGTGAATCGCATTCCCAATGCACTGCACAACTATTTCCGCCACAGCGGACATTACATGAGCGCCTCCAGCACATTTTTCACCCAGTTGCGCAACAACATGATGGATGCCCGCCCGGCGGCGCTGGCCATCTCCAGCCCCAGTGGAAATCCCGGACACGCCGTGGTCGCCGATGGATACGCCGAAGGGAACGGCTATTTCCACCTCAACATGGGCTGGAATGGGAACAATAATAACTGGTACGACATCACCGGAACGTTTTATGCCGTGGGTTACGGAGATGCGGTGGTGGATGGCGGAGCAAAGGGCATCGTTCCCAATCCCATGATTTGCGATACCCTCCACATGTTGAGCACTACCAGCTTCATTCTCTCCTGGAATGTGAGCCATCGTCTGCATGCCCAATACTACGAGTTGCAGCAACGGCGCCCCGGTGGAAACTGGGTTACTTTGAATGCCGCCATCCCGGATACGTTTTACACCATTACGGTCAGTGATCTGGGCACTTACTACTTCCGCGTGCGGGCACGGCGGGACAACATCTGGTGGGATTGGTCGGAAACTAAAACGGTGCAGCTGGGCACCGAACGCCATGTCACCTTCCGCATCAACATGAGCAACCGCCCGCTGCAAGCGGACGAGACACTGGTGCTGCTGGGGAATATTCCTCCGCTGGGGAATATTCAAAATAGCCCCACTTTTACCGGACCGGATTCCAACGGGGTGTACCAGGCTACGGTGGATTTTGATTATGATCATGTGGGGGATACTTTGCTGTATCGCTATGGGGTGGTTTCTTCTTCCGGTGTGCAACTGGAGGATTCCAACCGGGTGTACGTCATTTCTCCGGATGAATATCAGACCCTGCCGGTGGTGTGGTTTAATGTATTTACGGGAATGGCGCCAACAGGTCGCACGGCAGTTCTCACAGAGAACCTGCATCTGTATCCGGCTTATCCCAATCCTTTTAACAGCAGCACGGTAGTGGAATGGACGCAAACCCGGCGCCAGCCGGTACAGATTCGTTTACTGAACATACTGGGGCAGGAAGTCGCGGTACTGCTTCCGCCAACATACTATTCCGCGGGGCGCCATCGGCTGCGAATTCACTTCCGGCAGCAGAAATTTTCGGCAGGAATTTATTTTCTCCAGATTCAGTCTGGTCGAACAACCCGTGTGCAGCGTTTGCTGTATTTGCCATAACAGAATAAAAATGCTCTAATACATTGATTTTTCGCTATGGTTTAGCATCCTGTCTTCTTCCGGGAAGAATTCCCTTGAGGTAGGCTTTAGTGGGAAGGTTCGGAATGGAATTGTTAGGGATGCAGGGGATGTTGGGAGGGATGCTGAAGTACGAAAGAAAGATTGAACTAACAACATCCGGAGGGTTTTATGAAACGGGTTTTAACAATTGTGGCTTTATTGGTTTTAACCACGGTGCTGCTGGCGCAGCAAAATCTGGTTCCGATATGTGAAGTGGATTACTACAACGCCACGCGTTATAGTGGGGCGCGCAACAGTGCTCGCAGTTCCAACGGGGATTTAATTGTGGTGTTCGAGCCGGGAAGCGACTATACCAATATGAACATTTGGTACGTGACCTACAACTGGATTTTCGGTTCCTGGGATCCGCCGGTGCAGTTGAGCCAGAGTACCACCAATGCCACAGGTGTACCGGCTGTGGTGGCAGATAATACCGGTAAAATTTACGCCACCTGGAAGGAAAAGAAGGACAACGGGAAACGCGACCTCATGTTTTCTGTGTGGGAGAACGGTTTGTGGAGTACCCCGGTGACCGCCGATACCATCGACAACAATACCGGTGTGCAGACGGTAAATCTAAATCTGGACGGAAGCGAGATTTTCTCCATTTTCTCCATCTGGAACGATCCGCCGGTGTTCGATGCCAACATTTACGTCAGCCACAGTGCCGATGGAGGAGCTACCTGGGTTACGGACAATTTGACTGCGGTATTTCCTACGCCGAACTACCTGCCCTTTAACTGGATGGATGTGGATATTGCCCCGGGACCCAATGGCCGGATGTATGCGGCCTGGGAGGATAAACCCCAGCCGCTAACCAATCAGTACGAAGTGCTGTTCTCCCAGTACATTCCGGGCAGTGGGTGGAGCACCGAACCCGAAATTTTAACCCCCATTAACGATGGCGATCCCAGCACTGCCCGGTATGTGGATGGATGTACTCCGGTACCGGGGGCGGTTTCGGTGTACGAGATGGGACCGTCGAGCTACCAGTTTGCGGGACTCAGTTCGGTG
>JALWDQ010000685.1:0-3069 GCA_027039625.1 Calditrichia bacterium
CGTAGAGAAATACTTAATTTAGTAAATAATACAAAACTTTCTCCCACAGGACCGGTATCCGACTATGTCTTTAGTTTTAAACAAATACTATGAGTGGCAATATACATGATATTGTTAAAATATAATATTGATTTTCGTTTTTACACGGCCTCTAAATATCCTGGCTACTTCACAGCGGGAGAGGTGAGAGGAGCGGATAAAAAGAAAACCGATGATAAAAACCTTCTTTGTTCTTTAGAAATTTGGTGGGGAACACCTCTGAACATTTACTAAAACAGGAAAGGTGAAACATTCTGTGAAAACCTCCGGGAAACTTCCGACAGCGGAAATCATTTACGGCCGAAATGCGGTGCTGGAAGTGCTCAAAAGCGGGCGGACAGTGGAAAAAGTGTACATTCAGAGCGGTGCCAGCGGAGAAGTAATCCCTTCCATTTATCGGTTGGCACGGAAGCGCCGCATTCCCATTGTGCAGGCCACCCGAACCAAACTAACTCAGCTGGTTGGTAGCGGGAAACATCAAGGAGTGGTCGCACTCATCTCCCCTATCGACTATGTGTCCCTGGAAACACTGCTGGACACGGTACGTCCAGCAGAAGAACCGGCTACCCTTCTGGTGTTGGACCGCATCCAGGATCCGCACAATCTGGGAGCTATCATCCGCTCGGCGGAAGTGTTCGGTGCCAAAGGTATTATCCTACCTTCGCGGGAGACAGCTCCAATCAGCGAGACGGTGGTTAAAGCTTCCGCCGGTGCCGTATTTTATCTGCCAATTTGTAAAGTCACCAATCTGGTGCAGGCACTGCGGCACCTGAAAGAAGCCGGATTCTGGGTGTACGCTTCTTCATCCCACGCCGAAAAGAGTATTCGGGAGGTTTCGTTTGCTGCGGCTTCAGCCATTATCGTGGGTAGCGAAGGGAAGGGGGTTCGGCCACTTTTGCTCAAAGAATGCGACGAGCAATTTCGTATTCCTCAAGCAGGGCACACCGAATCACTCAACGCTTCGGTAGCCGCCGGAATCATCCTTTATGAATTGTTTTTCCAAAAGAAAAAATAAGTAATTATCTCCCCCGGAGCCTAAATTGACCCACATCACAAAAGTTTGATTCCGTTTTTTTTAAATAATTAAAAATTTCCTGGAGGGGTTCAATGTTAAGCCTGAAAAGTAAATTATTACTAGCCGGTTTTTTAATATTGTTTATGCTTATGGTATTTTTACTTCCCCATTTTCTTTTTAATTTTTAAACAATAAACAAAATTGCATATTGATCGAATTCACACACGAACAATCAAAAGAAAGCATTAAAAAACGCGGATTATCAGAACATTAAAAAAATTGTGCATGTGAGAAATTGCTCAAACAACTTCCTTGAATTTAAGTAAAAGACCTTTCAAAAATTCTCTTCACCCAAATTCCATCTTCGTTCTATTCAATTTCAAATTTATTCATCCAAAAAACCCGAAATTTGGACAATTTTTAATTTAACATCTAAATAATTCAAAGCGATTTTCCTTTCTTTAGAATCCTGACTTTTGCAAGAATTAACCATCCTGGGGATTAATTCTACCACGAAGTAATATTTTACTTGATATTTGAAAAATTCATTTGTAAGATATAAGCATATATCTGCTCTATTATATTGTTTAGCTAAAAGTTTTTGATAATTTTCTTCAAAAGCTTAAACATTTAAAAATAATCGCCTGATTTTTGCAGATCAATTCTCCAATCGTAATGTCCATTCAAAAAAGAAAAACTCACCCAAACAATGAGACCTTTTTTAGTTTAATAACCATTCTTATAAAATCAGAACTTATTTGCTTAAAACAAATTACCCATTTTAAAAATCTATCGGTCTAACTTAATCATTAAGAACTAAATTTTGGAGGAAACTATGCAATATCGTTTACTTCCAATGATACTGATGCTGGTTTTTTTGTTTAACCTATCGTACGGGCAAACGGAGACCCAGAGGACAAAATTGCGCGATTTTGCTACCCGTAAGTCACAAGAATGGCGGGCAGCGCGTTTACAGGCGGAGGAATTTGCCCGAAAGAACAACCTTCCCATTCGAGAGGAATTGCCCAACGGAGTTGTGATTGAACTTCAGCGAATAGAAAACGGGATTCCCATTTATTATATGACAGAAAACGCCGATGCCGCCCGGACAACCCGCGCCGTAGCCCTATACCCGGGAGCTGAATTAGGATTATCCCTCACCGGAAATGGATTTAACCAGGTAGGGGTATGGGATGGAGGCGCCGTGCGGACAACTCACCAGGAATTTGGCGGACGGGTAACTCAGGAAGACGGTGCCACATCACTATCCAACCATGGGACGCATGTTGCTGGTACGATGGTGGCATCGGGTGTAGAGGCACAGGCCCGCGGCATGGCCTATGAGGCAAATTTAAAAGCCTACGATTGGAACAATGACGAATCGGAGATGGCTTCGGCTGCCGCAGATGGTCTAAAAATTTCAAACCACAGTTACGGGCTCACAACCGGCTGGTCAACGTACAATCAACATCCCAATTGGGTGGGAGATGTCAGTATTGACCAGAATGAATCTTATTATTTTGGTTTTTACGATAGCCATGCTCAGGATTTCGACCAGATTGCCTACGATGCTCCCTACTACCTCATCGTAAAATCTGCGGGAAACGACCGAAACGACACCGCTCCCGCTCCCGGCACGGAACATTATCATAACTTCGATATATCGACTCTTTACACCGATACCCATTACGACGATGGTTGGGACCAGGGTGGATACGATGTATTGCGTGCGGTTGCTGTGGCTAAAAATGTTCTGGTTGTCGGGGCTGTAAAAGATGTAACCTCTTATTCCGGGCCAGAAAGCGTCAAAATGACCAGTTTCAGTAGCTGGGGGCCTACGGATGATGGCCGGATTAAACCGGACATTACAGCAAATGGTTATTATTTATATTCTACACTCGCCGATGCAGACGATTCCTACGGAGAAATGAGCGGAACATCGATGGCTTCTCCCAACGCGGCCGGAACCCTGGTGCTGCTCCAGCAACATTATCATGATACACATAGTGGAGCAT
>JALWDQ010000686.1:0-3069 GCA_027039625.1 Calditrichia bacterium
GATTTGAGATTTGGAATCTGTTATCTGAAATATCGGTAAAATCTTAAAAGACTTTCTCTTCCTTCCTTTCACAAACTCTGCAGTCAGTTACGCATCCTTGTCATGTTCCTTACAACGGCCATAAATTTGCAACTGATGGCTAATCATTTCCATGCCGTACTTTTCGCAAATTTCTTTCTGCCGCTCTTCGATGACGGGATCTACAAATTCTATCACCTTACCACACACCACACAAATCATATGGTCATGATGGGGTCTGTCTAATGCCAGTTCGTAACTGGCGTAATCTTTCCCCAGATTCTCTTTTTTCACTATCCCAATTTTATTGAAAAGCTCCAGTGCCCGGTAAATGGTGGCCCGGGAGATGTGGTGATTTTTCTTGCGGATATGAATAAATAGTTGCTCGGCATCGAAATGAGAAGGAAAAGAAAAAATTTCTTCCAGAATCGTTACCCGTTCAGTGGTAAAGCGAAGATTGTTCTCCTTTAAATATTCGCGTAATTTTTTTAGAGCCCGGGAAAAATCGTGCATAAATTGTGACTCAATCTCATAATTTACATGGACAATTATCCTGATTCAGCAAACTGCCGTGACTGATTAGTTAAAATGAATATCATCAAAATAGTAATTCAACGGATTGACATTTTTCCCTTTGTACAGAACCTCGTAATGCAGGTGAGGTGCTGTGGAAAGGCCGGTATTTCCCACCTCTCCGATCTTGTCACCCCGCTTCACGAACTGTCCCCGGCGAACATAAATCTTCTGAAGATGCCCGTATTTGGTCTCGAAACCATATTTATGGTTGATGATAACAAACAGACCATATCCTCCATTACGACCGGTAAAGGTGACATATCCGTCCGCCGGTGCCAGCACCGGTGTGCCCCGATTGGCTGCCAGATCAATTCCTTTGTGGAACATAATCCGTTTAAAAATAGGATGACGCCGTTTACCAAATCCATCCGTTAAACGGCCATTGGGAACCGGTTTTATGGCCGGGAGAAAGCGTAGGGAATCTTCTTTGCGTTCCAAGGTAGAAAGCAATTTTTTATAGCTCTCAAATTCCAGTTTAATCTCACGATCCAGCCGATCCAGAATGCTCTGATTGTTCATTAACATGGACTCCAGAGCAGGATCCTGTAAATCCAGACTGGCCTGAGTGTTAATTTCCGAACCACCAATACCGACCTTCCGCACATCTTCATCAATGGGCGGAACATCCAGATTGGCTCGAAGTTTGTCATCCAGATCCTCTATGCGATTGACCTTTTCCCGAATCGCTGCTATTTTTTCACTCATTTGTTTAAGCCGTTCTACCAGAACAGCGTTTTCCTTTTCCAGTTGAGCAATTCGGGAATTGTGACTGAACTGGGTCATCAAATTCACTGAAATTTTAAATGAAAGGCCAATCAATAATAGCAGCAGAATAGAAACAACAATGATTTTGGGAATGGAAATTTCAATTTGTTTAATTTTTGAAGAAGACGGATCAACAATAATGAATCGTGGTTGACTCTTCATAGGGCTCTTTCCTTTTTTGCAATTCTCCACCTATCGTAACTCTAAATTAATAATTAATGTGATTTTTGTCAATACCGAAATCACAAACTTCTTAAAAACAATATAAAAAATGTGAAAAAACTTTACACCCTCAATTTCGACCTTTCATACAGTTGAAAAATCACTTTCCTGTAGAACCACCGTCAAGTTCGATCACGTAATCACAATATTCTTTCAACTGAGGATCCGAAGAAAACACCAAAATCTGATGCTCCTTTTTTAATAGGTGAAGAATTTTGAACACATTTTCTTTGCGGATAGGATCGAAATGCACAAAAGCATCGTCGATGATCAGAGGAAACTGAAACAGTGGTAGCAGCAATTGAGCCAGCACCAGGCGATAAATAAAGAACAACTGGTCACGGGTACCACTGCTCAACTGCTCTTCTACGATTTCGATTCCATCGTAACGGTATTTCAGGTGGAAATCCGGATTTAAATGTACTTCCAGACGATTTTGCGGTAATAACTTTTCCAGCCATTCCTGCATATACCGATGGATTTTTTCCAGATACGCATTCTGAAACTCACGTACGGATTCCCGTAAGACCTCCATAGCCAGTTGTAACGCCTGTTTGCGTTTTTCCAACTGGTGAATTTCGAGAGTCAGTTCCTGGAGTTCCTGCGCGACCTGTTCGGGATGATAAGCAATGTGTGGCGGATTTTGCACCCGTACCCGAAGTCCGGCAATCTCGCTTTCCAGATCCGCCTGGGTCTGCTGCATCTTTTCAATTTCCCGGTTTACCCGCACAATTAAATCAGTTAAGGAACCCTCCTGAAGTATTTTTTTTAAGTGGGAAGAACGCTGGGTAATTTGCTTTTGCTGGAGCTGGTAAGTGGCAATTTCCTGGATTAATTTTTCCTTTTGTTGCTGCAATTGCTCCAGGGCTGGCAATGCCACTAATTGCTGTTCGCAGGCAAACAATTGCTTTTGCAGATTTCGATAGGCATCCACAGCTTCCGGAACCTCCTGCTGCCAACGCTGAAGCACTGTTTGATATTTATCCTTTAATTCCTGATATCTTTTTTCCGAAAAAATTTCATTTTTCATTTCATGCAGCGAATGGAGGCGCGCTTCAACCTGCTCAAGGCGTTTTTGAAGCTCCTGAAATTGTGCAAAGCGGATTTTAGTTTCATGCAGGGAACCAACCAGAAATGGTTCAACCTTCTGTTGATTCTCCCGATAACTGATTTGTTTTTGCTCCAGCACCACCCGCAATTCTTCCCATTGCCCCCGGGTTTGCTTGAGTTGTTTTCGTGCCGGGAGGACTTCCTGCAATCCTACCATTAACGATGCAAAAGCAAAGAGCGAAGTTAATCCCCAGGTAATAACAGAAAACGGTGCCAGAAAATAACCACCTACACCGGTTCCACCAGCCAGTAGAAATAATACGATCGCCAGCCAGAGGCGCACCCGATACTTCCCGCGATTGCGCCGGAAATCACCTTCCGCCTCCTGAAGTGCTTTTTCCAGTTCCGGCAGTTGCTGCTCTTCTTCTTCCATCTGAG
>JALWDQ010000687.1:0-9690 GCA_027039625.1 Calditrichia bacterium
TCCGCTTCGGCCACTTCTTCAACCGGTTTTTCAGGAATTTCCTCTTCTTCTGCTTCAGCCGGTTCTTCCTCAGCTTTCGTGAGCCAGCCTTCCAGCACTTCATCGTACAGCCGCGTCATTTCGTTAACCGGCAGGTGCTTCGGCAGCTCTCGAACCTTTTCCTGCAACTCTTTCAGATGTCGGGGTAATTCCTGGCGAATTTCAGCAAGGTGTTCGAGAGGAATGGAACGAAGCAGATCGGTACGGGATAGGAGGTAGTTACAGATCAATTGCAAATCGTCATTCCCAATTAGAGCGCTGTTTTCGGCAATCTGCTCCAGGATGGGTTCAAAATAGTTTTCCAGAAAATCGGAGAATTCAATCTCATCGTTGCGACTGGCTTCTATCAATTGCTCCAGTTGTCGCAGTGTAACGTCCTGGAACGCCTCTCCGGCCTCTTCCACACCAACCGGTTGCGGTACTTCCTCTTCCAGTTGCCGGAGCAGCTGCAAATCCTCCGTAGCGAGGGAGAACAGCCGCGTTTGCAATTCCTGTAAAATTTTGTCCAGCACCGATCGGTGAGACAGCAGCACCTCGCGTCCCTGCAGAGTAAGCAGATTCTCCTGGATGGTCTGGAGCATTTTCAACGCCACATCCAGCTTTAACAGCTGGTACCAATTTTTAATATGGGTGATGGTGCTATCGATTCGGGCAAACCGTTCTTCGTCCTTCGGATTCTGAAACAGCTCCTCGAACAGCGATTGCAGTACGTGAATAAACCGGGTATTGACTTCTTTGAATGCCGAATGCGCGGCCTCGCTGTCCAGTGCAAATACGGGTTTCTTCTCGGGTTTCAGATGTGCAACAAGCTCCCGATAGCGGGTTTCCAGCTCTTCCAGGGCTTCCTGGTCTTTTTCGGAGAGCACATCATCGATGTAGCGGATGAACAACTGATCCAGCTGCCCAAGCTGCGTAGTCGCTTTCGGTGTAAAGGGCACCTGATTGCGGACATACTCACCCAGCACCTTTTGTAAATCGCTGGCAACCTGTTCAATTCCCGGATATTTGTGAATTTGTCCCAGGTCTTTTAAAATCTTCACGGAACTCAGAATAGATTCCACCGCTTCCTGAGAACCGGGTGCTTCGTTGTATCGTCCAATGGCACGGGTCAATTCTTTTCCCAGTTCCTCAATTTCATGAATAATGTATTCGCGCAGCAGCAGGCGCAGTTGTTTGTCTTCTTCGGTTAGTTCCACAGTGGCCGTTTTGCGCAAATCCAGTTCCTTTGCGGATTTCGCCAACCGCTCCAGTTCTTCCTCTTCGCCGGCAATTTCGGGGATTTCGCCCACGCAGAAGGCCTGGAAGGTTTCGGGATTCCCCCGGGCAACCTGATCCATATGGCGCAGGAATTCTGCCAGCCGATACGGGAAACGCGTCAGGTACTCTTCAATGTCTTCCTTCTTTTGAGGCAGGCGGAGTAATGTTTCCAGAGACTCACAAAGGGGTTTAAAGCCGGGCACATCCTTAAATTTCTGTAAAAATATTTTGAAATCTTCCCCAAAAGAAATTCGCCTAATCAGTTGCTGCCCTACTTCCTGAACCTCCTCATCTTTATTTTCCAGAAATTTTTCCAGGCTCTGTCGGATTTCCTGCACCACAAATTCGCGGAAGGAGACTCGTTCTTCCTCCTCCACAGGCACCCCGGTCATTTTGCTAAACACTTCGGCTTTCCAGCGGGCATCCTGGCTCAATTCCACAAACATGGTTAAAAAATCGCTGGCATATTCTTCGATGCGCTGTACCGATTCTTCCGGATTCTCCTCGGGTAATTTATCCAGAATATCGGCAAAAAAGATGGCAAAGTCGCTGGTTCCGGAAATTCGTGCCAGCTTTTCCACTCCCTCCCGCGGGGTGTCTGCTGCTTTCATAAAATTCAGGAATGTAATTAAATCCGCCAGGTACTCCGCGGGTAACTCCTGGCTGGCTTTGCGATTAATGCGTTCCAGAATTTCCGTAAAATAATATGTTTCGTAATCAACAGGATGTCTGTAATCCATATATTTACCTGTTTTTTATTTTCTTTCGTGTTTATTTTCTTAATCCTGATTTTTTGGACACTGAGGATATCCTATTTACATCAGATTCTGATCTTCTGATGGCAGCCGGAATTTGGACACGGCAACGCTCAGGATGCGCGAGAGATTGGCCATCTCTTCGGAGAGTTGTTTGGAACGCTGCGCGCCCTGAGCCGTATCCTGAGCAATGGATTTAATTTGCTCCATGGCTTTGGTAATCTCCGCTGCGGCCTTGGACTGATGCTGGAAAGATGCAGAAATTTCATTAATAAGGGTATCGGACTGCTGCACCATTTCCAGAATTTCTTTGAGGGCGGCACCGGCTTCATCCACCAGCCGGGTTTCTTTTTCCACTTCCACCGTTCCGTGCTCCATTGCCATCACGGCTTCGGTGGTGCCTGCCTGAATGCTTTCCACCAGCACAGCAATATCCTTTGCAGCCTGGCTGGAACGTTCGGCCAGATTCCGTACCTCATCGGCCACCACCGCAAACCCCCGACCTGCTTCGCTGGCACGTGCCGCCTCGATGGTGGCATTCAATCCCAGCAAGTTGGTGCGATTGGCAATATCGGAAATCAGTTCCAGGATTTCTCCGATTTCCTGGGAATTTTGCCCCAGAATTTGCACCCGGCGAGCCGTTTCCTGCACGGTATCCCGAATGCGATGCATCCCTTCGATGGTGCGGCGGACAATCTCGGTGCCTTTTTTCGCCACCTCTGCCGCTCGCGAAGCAGCCTGTGCCGCCTGCGTGGAACGATCGTTGGCATACTGCACAATATCCGCCATGTTTTTGATGGCATTGTACACCGAATCGATTTCCTTAGCCTGTTTATCCGCTCCTCGCGCCATCACTTCGCTGCTCTTTAAAATTTCATTGGTGGAGCGGGAAATTTGCTCCGAGGCTTTCTGCACATCCCGAATCAAACTACTGAGTTCCGAGATCATCAGGTTAAAGGAGTCGGCCAGGGCTCCCAGCGTATCGGCAGTAACTTCGGCTTTTACCCGAAAATCGCCATCCGCTGCGGCAGAGACAATGCGCAACAAACTGGTAATTTGCTGCTGCAGGCGATCCCGATCCGCTTCGCTTTCAATCAACCCTTCCAGACGCTCCAGCATCACGTTGAGCGCTTCGCCAATCTTATCCAGTTCGTCGTTGGTGCGGTATTTGTACCGTAAATGGTAATTTCCCTCCGAAACTTTATTCACAAAACTAACAAATTGATGAACCGGACGGGTAACCATACGGGAGAGGAGAAAACTTAACACCAGCGAGAGCAAAAGCATAAAAAACATATTTTTCAGGAAGCTCCCCCAGAACCCGGGGACACCGGCAAAAATCTGCTGCTCTGGCATATCCAGCCTAAGTACGGCAATGGTTTTGTGCTCGGCATTTAAAACCGGTGCAAAGGCACTCCAGTAACGATGCTCCCCTTCCACCAGATGGGTGTTGATGACGGTACGATTCATGCGAAACACGGAATCTATTTCCGGATACCAGGGTACCTCTTCCAGAAATCGAAAGGGAATCTGGGTGGAGAAAATGAGTTTGGCTGTGTTGTTTTCCGGAAGGATAAGCGAAATCCGGCTAATGCGGAATTCCTGCCCATTCTGGCTAAAAACCTGAAACTGCTGGCGCAGATGTACGGCGAGCCGCTCGAAAGCCGGAAGAGAGGTAGAGCGATACGTGAGCACCCGTTGCACATCCTCCCCCGGTAAAGAAAGTGCACACAATCTGGCAGCCAATTTCAGTTGCTGGTAAGCTTCCTTTTCCCGTTCCTGCTGCAAATGAGACACGGACATCTGTACCCAAACTGCTGTAACAACCAGCAAAACACCTGTAATGATTAGAAAATATTTCAAGAAAATATTCAAACGGAATGTCTTCATCCGGACTCCAGATGCTTTACGTTAACTGTACATGCGAAACGCCGAAGACTCGAACAAACGATCGATATCCAGTAAAAATATTTGAGCATTTCTCTCCGATAGCACACCGGTAATATAGGCTTGCATGGATTTGGCCACGATGCCTTTGGGAGATTCCAGTTTTACCCCGTTTAGCGAGCGTACTCCGTGAATCCGGTCCACCAGGATTCCCACCACGATCTCCCCATTATCCAGAATCATCACCATATCCGTTTCGCGAATCCTTTTGGGAGGCATTCCCAGCAAAATGCCCAGATCCACAACGGTGTAAATGTCGCCCCTCAAATTGAATACTCCAACGACAAATTCTCTGGTATTGGGCACTGGGGTGATTACGGGAAGAGGTACCACCTCGCGTGCCTTTAAAATATTGATGCCAAAAAGCATTTCGTTTAATTCAACAACGGAAATTCGTTCTTCCTTTTCTGTCTGCGGAACGGATTTATTCATAAATGTTCACATCATGGCTTTGATTCAGCATTCTCTCCACCACATCAAATAGGACCTGGGGATCCACCGGTTTGGTTAAATACTCATCGGCACCCTGGAGCTTTCCCCAATAAATATCGCTGGCTTCCGCCCGGGAGGATACAAAAACAATGGGAATAAACTGAGTATCTTCGGAGCGCTTCAGATGCCGACAAATTTCGTAGCCATTTACACCGGGCATCACGATATCCAGTAAAATCAAATCCGGTTTTTCTTTGCGAACCAGGTCAATGACAAACTTACTTTGTTCAACTGCTATTACCTCGTAATTCCGGGATTCCAGAATTTTGCGCAATAGCGTACGATCGGTGAGGCTATCGTCTACCAATAAAATTTTTGCCATTGTCTTAATCCTATTCTCCAACTAGTTCATGGATCTTTGCAATTAGTTCTTCATCTTTAAATGGTTTGGGAATGAAATCATCGGCTCCTAACTCCCTGGCTCTGCTGGTTTCCCTGGGAGTATCCTTGGCAGAGAGCATAACAACAGGGATGTTTTTATTGGATTTGATGACTTTCAGAATATCCAGCCCATTCACGTCGGGCAGCATGATATCCAGAATCACCAAATCGGGCGTGTTTTCGTCCATATAGGAGAGAGCTTCTTTTCCGGTTCCCACAGAGACGATATCGTAATTTTCGTTTTCCAGAGCAATTTCCACCATTTTCCGAATCACCACACTATCGTCCACCACCAGAATTGTTTTCCGCGCTTTTTCCTCAACGGGAGGAGCTACTGGAGGTATTTCTTCCTCCACTTCTTTTTCCTCTTCTTTCTCCATTGTTTCCAGCATTTCTTCCAGAGACTGTTCCGTTTCTTTCATCTCCGCTTCCTCAATTTCTCTTTATTCTTCCTCTTCCTCAGCGGTTTCGGTGGTGGTTTCCTCCGCCGTTTCCACTTCTTCTTCCAGAGTTAGTTCTTCCAGCTTCTCTTCAATGGGTAATTCTTCGCTTTCCTCTTCCTCTTTCAACAAATCGTTAATTAGTTGATCCAGGTCCTCTTCACCTTCTTTTTTCTCTACGACTGCTTCTTCCTCTTCCAGGGCAAGCTCTTCCATTCCTTCCAGGGTTTGTTCCAGTTCTTCCGAGATTTCTTCTTCCGAAACTTCGGGTTCTTCCACCAGTTGCTTTTCCAATTCCTCGCGAAACGCCTCTTCGGCACTCTCAGTTTGGAGTGGTGCAGTCTCTTCTTCGGGTTGTTCAGCGCCCTTTTCCTCCTCTGCCCCTTTTGCTTCTTCTTCCAGAAACATTTCTTCGGTCAGTTCTTCTTCCACCGATTCTTCTTCCGGAGCCAGAACCAGTTCCATTTCTGAAAGATGCTGCAAGGCTTTTTGAACTTCCGATTCATCAATTTCCAGGAACGAGGCTAACTCAGGCACATCCATTTTACCATCCAGGGCAAACAAGACTTTCCATTCTGGAATGAGTAATTGGATATCATAGATTTTTTCAACCAATTGGTCTGATCGAACATACACCCGGCTCACGATGGACTCCTTATTTTAAATTTTTTTCGATAATCTACATTTCAATAATTATCGGATGGCAACCGACATACCTTTAATTTTTTAAATATCTTATATTTAGTTACAAAAAAATTTACGGTTTCTCCTTGCATATGTCAAGTAGATTTAAGTTAATTCATTTTTTACAGTTTATGAAATTGAAAAAAAAATTGGTTCTCCACAAATAAATGGAAAGGTTCTTTCCTGACCCGACACTTTGAGTCTTTAGATTAGAAACTCTGGATTAGAAAATTTATTAACGGGCAGGAACCCAGCCATGGGGAAGCTTAACCACGAATTAAACGAATGGGTATTTATCTATGATTTTTTTGCCCACGAATCACACGAATGGACACGAATGAAAAAAGACAAAATAATTTAATTAGGTTTGGAAAGAGCCTATTAGATTATTTGGAATTTGAACCTTTACTTTCGTAGAATCCTTCCCGGTATCCACTTGCAGAGTCCTGCGGACTCGCAGAATCCTGTGGAGAGGGCTCTGTGAGCAACGTGGCATTCCCTTATAAAGTGCCAGGAATTATTTAACCACGAATCACACAAATTAGCACGAGTAAAAATATAGGTTTAATTCGGTTGAAAAAAAACCTGACAAATCATTTGTTTATTTTAATTTAACGCTTGATATTTTAGGGTTTGTGAATTGGAATTTCAATGTGATCGCTGCGCTCGTTGCGGTCGTGGCGGTTTTTTTGTTATTTGGAATTTGTCATTTGGAATTTGGGATTTTTATTTTGAGCATTTATCAAAGAGTTGGTTTAATTACACCAAAAGTGGCAGGGTTCTAATCCCATCAATAATTAAATCCCGAAAAACAAAACAGAACAATTTATTCACCTTTTTTCCCTTATGCTTATGAGATAAGAAAATTACTTTATACAATTATTACCCTGGAAACTGTGCACAATTAATTCCCTAAGGTAACTAAAACCCACACCATTCCGGCAGATGACAAGGTTGTTGTAAAAGTAATTTTCTTAGCTTATTTTCTTCCATTAAAAAATGGACAAGTACAATTAGAGATTGGAGTAAGATTGTTAGCCATTTCGAAGATAGGCTAAATCTTAATCTTTAATCATACATTTACACAAAAAATGAAACAGTTTCGATTTTATTCATTTGTTTATAGCTATATTTAAAATAAAACATACTATAAAACAGTGTGAATGCCTGCACTGTTTTTGAATTGCATTTGGGATAAGAGTTCCTTCCTGGATGAAGCTTACCAAAGAATTTATAATGTTTTTGCAAAAATGACAAAATCGGATTATTTTTAAAGGTTCAGAACTTTTTTGTTTACCTTGAGTTACATTATGATACACAAAATTCTGGAGTTGTTATATGTTCAATAAAATATTATCCAAAGTATTTGGCACCAAGAACGAACGAGAATATAAAAAACTGTGGCCCATTGTTGAAGAGATCAATCGACATTATGAAAAGTTACGTAAGCTAAGCGACGCAGAACTGCAGAAAAAAACGGAAGAATTTAAAGAACGACTGAAAGCCGGAGAGACGCTGGATGATTTACTCCCCGAAGCGTTTGCAGTAGTTAAAGATGCTTGTCGGCGGCTGGTTGGTAAAAAATGGGTGGTGACTGGTAAAGAAATTGAATGGAATATGGTGCCTTTTGATGTGCAGCTTATGGGTGGAATTGTGCTGCACCAGGGTAAGATTGCAGAAATGGCCACGGGCGAAGGGAAAACGCTGGTAGCTACCATGCCCCTTTACCTCAACGCTCTGGAAGGTAAAGGTGCCCATCTGGTTACGGTAAATGACTACCTAGCACAGCGCGATGCCGAATGGATGGGCGAAATCTACAAATTTCTGGGCCTCACAGTGGGAGTCATCCTGAACGATATGGATAGCCACCAGCGGCGCGAAGCCTACAGTTGCGACATTACCTACGGAACGAACAACGAATTTGGGTTCGACTACTTACGGGATAATATGGCGGTACGCCCGGAAGACATCGTCCAGGTCAAAGGGCATCATTACGCCATTGTGGATGAGGTCGATAGCGTTCTGATTGATGAAGCTCGAACGCCCCTGATTATTTCCGGCCCGCTGGAATCTGCTACCCATGCTTACGACGAAGTGAAACCCATGGTGGAACGCCTGGTGCGGGAACAAACCCGCTATGTAAACAAACTGATTGCCGAGGCGGAAAAGTTGCTGGAAGAGGGTCGGGAGGAAGAAGCGGCGGTGAAATTGCTCATTGCTCAGTATGGTGCCCCCAAGAACCGCCGACTCCAGAAACTTTACCAGCAGGGTCGCATTCGGAAAATGGTGTTCGATGCCGAAAGTGCCTTCATGCGGGATAAAAAACTTCACGAAATAACGGAACAGCTTTACTACGCCATCGAAGAAAAAAGCAACACCATCGATTTAACCGATAAAGGGCGGAATTTCCTTTCTCCCTCGAATCCCGAAGAGTTTGTGCTCCCGGATATCACGGAAGAATTCTCGGCTATCGAAGGGGACGAAAGCCTTTCCCCTATGGAGAAGATGGAGCGTAAAAATAAAATTCAAATGGAATATATTCGTAAAAACGAAAAGCTCCACAACATTCACCAGTTACTCAAAGCCTATTCTCTGTTCGAAAAGGATGTGGATTACGTGGTTTCCGAGGGCAAAGTGCTGATCGTCGATGAATTTACGGGACGCATCATGTACGGTCGCCGATACAGCGACGGACTGCACCAGGCGCTGGAAGCCAAGGAGAATGTGAAGATTGAGGGAGAAACTCAGACGCTGGCAACCATCACCCTGCAAAATTATTTTCGCATGTACGATAAATTGGCAGGAATGACCGGTACAGCCGAAACCGAAGCAGCGGAATTCTGGGATATTTACAAACTGGATGTGGTGGTGATTCCCACCAACAAACCGGTACGGCGCATCGATTACAACGATGTAATTTATCGAACGAAACGAGAGAAGTATAATGCAGTGATTAACGAGGTGGAGCGCTTGCACCGGGCGGGACGTCCTGTGCTGGTGGGCACCATCTCCGTGGAAGTGTCGGAGACGTTGAGCCGCATGCTGAAACGGCGAGGGATTCCCCATAATGTGCTCAATGCTAAGCACCACAAGCAGGAAGCGGAAATTGTGGCGAAAGCGGGGCAACCCGGTGCTGTGACCATCGCTACCAACATGGCCGGTCGAGGTACGGATATTAAACTGGGCCGCGGTGTGGTGAAATGCGAAGGTGGATGTTACCTCATCGATACGGAGGGGCGTCCGGTTCCACCGGATATCGATCTGGAACAGTGCAAAAAGGATATGCCCTGTGGGTTACACATTATTGGAACCGAGCGGCACGAATCCCGGCGCATCGACCGGCAATTACGTGGGCGCGCCGGACGCCAGGGAGACCCTGGCTCCAGCCGTTTCTTCCTGAGTCTGGAAGACGATTTGATGCGACTGTTCGGCTCCGACCGCCTGATTGGCATTATGGACAAGCTGGGAGCCAAAGAAGGCGAAATGATTGTGCACCCCATGGTTACCAGAGCTATTGAAAAAGCTCAACGCCGCGTGGAAATGCAAAATTTCTCCATCCGAAAACACCTACTGGAATACGATGATGTGATGAACAAACAGCGAGAGGTCATTTATTCCCGACGGCGAAAGGCGTTGTTGCAGGAGGATGTGAGTGAAGAGCTGGAAGAAATTATGGAGGAATTCCTGGATGCTTT
>JALWDQ010000688.1:0-9666 GCA_027039625.1 Calditrichia bacterium
TATATGATGGTAATTTATGCGTGGGGACGGTGATGCTGCATCATACGGCGGGTCCCAGCGTTAACACCGTTACAATCCTGGCCGGTGCGGACGATCCGGCCACCAGCGAAATTGATGGGTTTACCGAGGGAAACGATATTCAATTCCGGGTGTGGGATCAGGATGCGGGAGAGGAGCACGTTGTCTCTGTGGTAGAATTTTTAACCAGTTCGGGTAATTCCGCTCCGGTACAGCCGTTTACCGCCAATGGCCTGGCATTCGTCAGTCTGGGAACAATTACCGATATTCCGCACCCCACTTCCCGGCTAATTCCCCTCCGTTTCTCCCTGGAGCAAAATTATCCCAATCCTTTCAATCCCACCACCAACATTCGTTATTCCATAAAAGAAAACCAGTGGGTAGTGCTAAAAATCTTCGATCTGTTAGGACAGGAAGTGAAAACCCTGGTGAACGAGAAAAAATCGCCTGGGATTTACACTGTGCAATGGGACGGAACCAACATTGCCGGGGTGCCCGTTTCCAGCGGAGTGTACCTATATCGACTCGTAGCCGGGAAACGGTTTGTTCAAACCCGGAAAATGGTGCTGATGCGCTGAGATGGTGAGAATGTTTCTGATTATTTAGATATGGAAAAAGCACGAAGACCCGGTCTTCGTCATCCGGTGAGCAAGGCGAAATCTGCAAATTGGGGTAATCCTGAAGTTGGAATGCCCAGGCTGAATTGAGGGTAGGTGAACTGAATACAATAAAAAATTATTGAGGCAGTCATGGCGCACTGGTGTAGAATCTGTGGTTCCTACAAACCAGATGAAAAATTCTCCGGCAAAGGGCGTCAAAATCACATTTGCAAAGAATGCGCAAAAAAGTCAAAAGCAGAAATTGATTCTATTGATCAAGAACGAGAAATATTTGGATTTATGAAACAATCTCATATTTCCAGAAAAAACGTAATTCGCTTAAAAACCCTGATACAATCGGAGAACAGGCGTATAGCAGAACTTGCTTTCATTGTTCTGGAGGTGGCAAAAGTGCAACCATACAAGAAACGCAGGTTGAAGGTGTTGGCTGCAAAGCATCAAGAATTATTTCGTAAAGTGAAAGAATCGGGATTAATCGATGCCCATCGCTACTAACATTTTTGTGAGAGAAAATCCCTCCACCGGGCTATTACCTTGGTTATATTTTCCGTCTGGAGATTCTCCCGTTATTCGGCATAGATTGGTTTGAGTTGCACGAATCCCACAGCGCTGAAAAGGACAAAGCACGACATCGCATTTTCCTGAATCTGGCAGCCTCTGAAAAAATGGCAGTAGATATCGAGTTCCAACGTGATGGTTGGCTTTTGGTGCTCGGGAATGTCCGCGGTTCTTCTAAAAATGATATCACACAACGTGATCCGAATTTTACCCCATATGAAACCTGGCTTTCATGAATTGAAATGCGGGTTTTAGTGAGAATTAAATCGTGAATACCCGGTACTTTTTAAAGAAAAAGCGCCGGGCATTCGTTTTATGCGGATCAAATCTACAATTTCAATTGCCGGATACTTTACCCCAATCACTGAGCATCAATGGAGCCCTGGTGGTAGAAGGAATAACGAAATTGTCCTTTTCCAGAGTCAGGGTGAATTCATTCACCGGTTTACCGAAACAGAGCGGGGAGGGAATGAAAAATCCCAGCGATTGCATCAGCAGCCCGATGTACTGCATCTGTTTCTCGTTTACCTGAAACCAATCGTACTGGTGCACGCGGATGTCTTTGTCGAAATAATGTGCCAGGGTAAATGCTTCGGCAAAGCACCCAAAAATCACGCCGGGATGGAGATGGATTATCCGGGTGGTGAGGGGATTTAGCACAAAACGCAGTCCCGGGTAAAAAAGGTTCCCGGCATCCTGCCGCACCACCGCCGGGCGCGCTTTCCGGTACTCCCGGGGACTGAGATTGGCCGGTTCGGCTACGTCAATAACCAGCAACTTACGGAAAGGACGGCGCAACTTCTGGATATGCTGCGCGGTAAGTCGCAGCCGGGGATGATGCGTACACGCCACCACCGCATCCACTTTACCGGGAATATCCAGCGAATCGTGAATTTCGATTTCATAGCGGCGCGCCAGCTGGGATAAGCGACCCCGGTGGTTGCCCACTCCGATCACCTCAAAATAGCCTTCCCGCAGCAGGGTTTGAATGACCATCTCTCCCAGAATACCCGTAGCGCCCAGCACGGCAATCCGGGTACGCTCCGGGGGAAGGGAAAAATGTTTCAGAGCGTTCAGCACTTCCTGGGTGAGCGTCCAGGCTGTTCCGTTGTCCCCAATGGTAAACAGCATCCCTGGAAATCGGGTTTTTAACTCGTAGCCGAATTCCCCAAATAACCGTTTGGTAATGGCCGCCAGAAGGATCACCCGTGTTCCCTGTTGTTCTGCCCATTCCACCGCCCGGATAAATGCTTCCTGTGCCCGATTTCGTCCCGAAGCGGTGAGGATGTCCTGAGTGGTTACATCCAACAAACGTATTTTGCCAATCAGATGTTTGAAATAAATTCCCGGACCCGCAAAGTGGCCGGAAGGTATTTTTTTATTTCCCAACGTAATTCTGCGGTCTCGTTTATCCCGTAGATTACTGATGAATACTGCATCGTACCGGCGGCGAAGGGTAAAAGCACGCCAATGGGCCTTAAATTCAAATAACCCTAATGCATTACGATAACTGCTGCTCAAAAAAGAAGAGAAAAAACTCATCAATTACCTCCCTCAGTTAATCATTTAAAAATGTAATCGCTATTAGCATACTTTGAGTTAAATAAAGGAAGATCTCGTTTTTATTTGTCATTGTGCGTTTCCCATCAGGAAAAATGAAATCGTTGTAAAATGTTCATGGCAACTCATGGAAATAACCGGCGTTCGTTCACCACGGCAATATCTTTGACAGGGCGTTGATTGAGAAACAGCAGATTGCGCACAGACAATATCTTCTCCGGGGGAACAGTTCCTGGTACGGAAAGGTAATGTAACCGGGGATGGTTCATGTTCATTTCGTAGTGAATGGTTTCCACCGGAATATTTAAATGCTGTGCTATGGTGTGAATCAAACCGGTGATGAACAAACCTTCGCAGCAGTATTCCTGGAGGTAAATCCGGTATTCAATGGCACCGTTCCGGGCGGATGTGGAGTCTTCCATGAAGTCAGTCCTGAATATTGCTAAATCATTCATTTAGAAATTGGAACTCTTTACCTAAATCCATCTGCTTCATTAATAAATAGAACACCGTTATCAGGCATCCTTTTTCTCGCCTTAACGCTCCCTTACTAAAGAACGCTGTTTCAAGAATAATGCCAGAGCAGATGTTCGATTTTATTAATTGAGGTTTGAAAGGGCTTTGTTGTATTCAATTGTTATTATTGACGTTACAAAGTAGTGTAATCAATCATTTTGAATCATATCTTTAAGCAACAAAATTTCTGTAGCTAAAATGCAACAGGGGGTGTTGCAAAAGGACATCAGGTGGTTATGTCATTGCCCATCCGAAGGATCCTGCGGAAAGGGCTCTGCGAGCGAGGAGTCCCGCCATCGCGGGACGACGAAGCAATCCCCTGCCCTAACTGACAAATAAACTCATCGTTTTACTGCCTCATCTAGTTGAAAGATTATCCTGTCATTACCCATCCGAAGGATCCTGCCCGATATGGGCTCTATAAGCGGACAGGGCACCCGGAGCGGGTCTGCCCTAAACGGGCTCTGTGAGTAACTGTGAGCGTTCCCGACGAAGTCGGGGGAAGCAATCTTTAATACATTCCCCAGTTATTCTAAGCGTAACGTTAGCAGAGCGAAAAATCTTTTGTACTGTGCGCAGAATGCGTTTTCCCTATTTCATTTTCCCCTCATCCAACCGCAAACCAATCTTTTTAATCTTCCGGTAAAAATTAGTGCGGTTAATCCCCAGAATGCGGGCGGCCCGGCTGACGTTCCAGTTGGTTTCCCGCAGTACTTGCAAAATGTACTCCCGCTCGAATTCCTCCCGGGCCTGCTGGAGGGGTTGGAAAGAATCCCCGGAAACGCCCGGCTTCTCCCGATGCTGGTCTAAAAAAGGGCGAACGTCTTCCAGGTCGAAAGTGGGTTGGTAATGGATAATCATCAACCGTTCTACAAAATTGCGCAATTGCCGGATGTTCCCCGGCCAGGGGTAATGGGTAAGGTACCGCATGGCAGAAGGGGTAAAATGAGGTACGGTGAAACCATTCTCCCGGGCAATTTCCCGGGCAAAATGTTCCACCAGCAGGGGGATGTCCTCTTTCCGTTCCCTGAGCGGGGGGATGTGAATGTGCAACACGTTGATGCGATAGTACAGGTCCTCTCGAAAGGTATTCTTTTGTACTGCCTGGAACAGATCGCGATTGGTGGCAGCAATAAGCCGCACATCCACCTGAATGGTTTCGGTGGAACCGACTTTTTGAATCTCCCCGTTTTCCAGAAAGCGCAGCAGTTTTACCTGCATGCGCTGGTCAATTTCCCCGATTTCATCCAGAAAAACCGTACCACCGTCGGCCATTTCCAGCCGCCCCTTTTTACTATCCGATGCCCCGGTAAAGGCACCCCGGGTGTGTCCGAATAATTCGCTTTCCAGAATATCCGAGGGAATAGCCGGGCAGTTAATTTTAATCAATGGTCGGTGCCGCCGATTGCTTTTGGCGTGAATGGCGTTGGCAATTAGCTCTTTGCCTGTACCGTTCTCTCCGGTAATCAGCACCGGCGAGGAAGTGGGGGCAATTCGCTCGATGAGCTCAAAAATTTCCTGCATCGCCGGGGATTGCCCAATCATACGGTATTTCTGCAGCATTTCCTCCCGGTATTGGTTGACCTCCCGCTCCAGAAGGCTTTTCATCAGCGCATTGCGTACAGTTATCAGCAGACGGTTGCGATCCAGGGGTTTGGTCAGGAAATCGTATGCCCCCATTTTGGTGGCTTTTACCGCATCGGAGATTTCGGCATATCCGGAAATGAGAATGATGGGGATATAGGTAGCCTGTTGCAAAATGACCTGCGCAATTTCCAGCCCATGCATATCCGGAAGGAGCATATCCAGAATGACCAGATCGGGATTTACGGATCGGTACATCTCCAGCGCCTGCTTCCCTGTAGCAGCGGTTTGTACCTGGTAACCATGGTTGCGGAGGGTACGTTCTAGAGTTTTCCGAATGGAAATATCGTCATCCACAATTAATATGTGACCTTCGGCCATAGGTGCTCCGGTATATTTGGGTTCAGTTTAAAAATTTTGCTTTTTCAACAAAAAACACTGGAATTATGCTGATAAAAACAAAAGACCTACAATCCTTCATTCCTGACTCCCGGTTTTACCCGTGGGTATTCGCGACAGGGAAGTGCAGGAATGAGATTGGATCGAATGACCATTCATACTTAAAAAATGTGCAACCGGTATGCCAGAAGAACAGGTACACGTTGGTTCAGATATTTATAAAATAGAAATCCAGATTTCGCACTTCGAGCAAAGAATGATAAAATTGAGAGAATAAATTGCCAGATTGTTAAAATGCAGGTAATATTCCTTCTCCCGTTCCTTTTTTATTTGTGGAGATTTAGAAATCACCCCACCGCCGGGCGGAACCGTAACAGGACGGTGCTGCCGACGTTCTCCTCGCTGTGTATCTCGAAGGTACCCATGTGCTCCTCCATAATTTTTTTCACGATACTGATGCCGAGTCCCGTACCCCGCACTTTGGTGGAAAAATACGGCTCCCCGACTTTAGGAAGCAGTTCCGGGGGAATTCCACACCCGGTGTCGGTGATTTCGATTTCAATGAAACGCTCGCTGAGTTTGTGGGATTCTTCCGGAAAGATTTGAACTTCCCGGGTGGCAATCAAAATGCGTCCTTTGCCTTCGATGCTTTCCAGAGCATTGTAGAACACGGTTTTTAAGACAAATTCGAATTGTTCGGGATCCAGAAGTGCCGGGGGCAAATCGGGTTGTAGCTGATACTCAATTTTCACCGCACTCTGTTCCGGCTTCCACTGGGAAATCAATTCCGGAATGCGCTGGTTTACCTGTACCGGCTGAAGCTGCGGAGCCTCCAGACGCACAAATCGCATAAAGCGATCGCTGATGCGGGAGAGCTTCTCCACCTGAGAAATAATTGATTCCAGGTATTCGTCTAATTCTCCGTTGGTTGCTTGATATTTTTCTTTAAGTATATCCTTTAATTCCTCCGCATTCAGCTTCACCGATGTTAACGGGTTTTTAATACCATGAGCCATCCGTTGTGCTACCGGTGCCCAGGTTTTCACCCGCCGGATGTATTCCTGCTCCGAAAGATCTATAAACTGGAGGTAATGCTGGTTAAATAAAGGAAGGAAAAAGTAAGAAACTTTCAGGGTAATTTCCCCGCTGGAGGTCGTAATGGAAATCGTGGTTGTTTGGCCGGAATTCCTCTGTTGCAGAAAAGAGGAGATCAGGTTGGTCACTTCCGGATATCGCGAAAATTCTGAGCATTCCCGTGGTTTCTTACCCAGACACGCTTCTCTGGATAGCTCAAAAAATCGGGCAATGTTTTCGCCTATTTCCCGGATTTCTCCCTTTTTATTCAATATCAATAAATTAGCTTTGACCCCCGCAGTAGTCAAAAAGAAAGTGAGCATATTTCCCAGGTAGTGTTTGAAGTACAGATTTCGGGTCATCCACAGGGTAAGGACAAAGAGAATGCCGAACAGGAAAAATACCGGGATTTGTCTCTCCCGTTGCAGCAGCGATGCTTTTCGGAATTGAAGGAGATGGACAATCAATTTCCGGTCATCTTTTTGAGGATTGGGGGCAGTTTGAATTAAATAACTTCTGCGCGAACCTTTGATCGTAATCAGATTTTCATACGGTTTTAGCGGGATTGTGTAGAGGGGCTGCAAATGAGTATCTAAAATATAGTAATTTTTGTCAGCAGTACTGGCAAGAATTTCCAGGTTTCCATCTCCATCCAGATCGGTAATTTGATGCACCTGAACCGCGGAGTGGAAGTTCCGGGAATACTGTTCTACATTTAAATCCTCGTTAAATACCCGGATAAGCCCGTCGAAATTGCCCAGTACCAGTTCTTTTTTTCCATCCTGGTCAATATCCCGAACGTTACAATGAAAATTCTGTCGCGGCGTTTTTTCCCCGAAACTACGTTTTTGCAGGATATGTCCATCGCGGGGATCTAACAGGGCAACAAAATCCTGCCCATCTTCGGGCTCGGCCACGCTGGAACGCCAGGCAACGATTTCATCCACCCCGTCCCCGGTCATATCTCCGGCGACTGCGCTGGAGGAGGTAAAAATCCCTCCCAGTTTCCGGCTCCACAACAGTTGACCATTCAGGGCATCGACGAAGAATACATAACTGGAGTCATCCGGAAATCCATTCCATTCCGCCCCATTATCCGGAGCATAAGTGCTTATTAGAAGTTCCGGACGGTTGTCTCTATTCACATCGGTGAGCTGGATGTTGGCAATCTGGGGCCCGAATAGAAACTCCCAGACTATTTTCCCCTCGGGTAACAGGGTGGCCATCATTCCCCGCCGCACACAGTCCTTGCTGCTATCCAGAATGATAATGTTCAAAAAACTCCCGTGGCGATAAGGAATACGAAAAACCGGTTTAAAAGTTAAATGAATTTGATTATCTCCATCTATATCTTTACCGGGGAAGAAGAATATATTTTTCTTGAGAAACGTTTTATCGGGTTTTTCCGCCGGGTGCCACAAATCATAATGAATTCCATTCGGGGTTTGATGGGAAATAAAAAAAGCGAGTGAATCCAGAGAACCGGTGGGAATGGGAACAATGTAATTTTTCATGAAGCCCGTTTTAACAAAACTGGCAAGATAGTGCTCTCCCCGGGAATCCAGGATGTTAATCTGGGAAGTGACATCCATGAACAGTTCCTGCCTGCCATCCTGGTCGAAATCCACAGGCATGATCCCTTCACAGGTTTTAATCCATAATGAAGAGAGTGTATAATGCCGGGATGGTTGGGGAAAGGCAACTGCAGTAAAGAACAGAACAAAAATCCAGGTCGGATATAACCGCAAAACCAAACGCTTCATTTTAAACGCTCTCAACCTCCGTGTGGGAGGAAACCACCTCTCATTCTTTTTTTAGAATATAGTGATTTTGGATAAAATTGTCAAATTCTCCGGTGAGAGTAATTCGGGATATTAGAAAAAAGTGATTGCAAAAGTTTCCGGAAACCCGGGCTATTCGGGAGGTAAGATGTTTATTTTCGATACGTCAAGAAATAATTTTGTTCTGAGAGCATTCTTATGGAAGGAGGGGCCTGTGGTTAATTTTTAACATATTTTTCGGAAAACGGATGGTTCTTTGTAAATTAATGATGCGGCGCTGCAGAAGGGAAAGAGTGAAAGGAGAGAAAATGACGATTCAGGATGAGCCGGTGGAATATCCCATTAACGGGGAGTTGGATTTACACACGTTTTCTCCTCGCGAGGTAAAATCGTTGGTGCCAGAATATATCGAAGCCTGCCGGGAGCGGGGGATATATCAGATTCGCATCATTCACGGCAAGGGTACCGGTACGCTGCGCCGGACTGTCCATGCGATTTTAGATAAACATCCCGCGGTTCTGGATTACTGGCACGAAGAGAGTGGCGGTTCCTGGGGGGCTACCATCGTTCGTTTGGCGCCTTGATTTCTTTTCATGGGATTCTGCTAACTTTTTTGTGAAGAGTTCAATGAAGTTTAACCACAAAGCAATTTTTTAGCTCATCGGACAGTTTTGCTTACTGCCAGAGCGGGAATATCAGCAGATGAACCAGCCTACCCTGTCATTCTGAGCGAAGCGTTAGCGGAGCGAAGAATCTCTTACATTTTGGATTAGGTAATTTACCCCTTGCTATCACTACCCTGCGGGGTCATGGTTCAAATATAACTCTGTCATTGCTACCGCATGGTTTAAAAGAATCTATAAGTGAATCGATACACTACTTTTATTAGCATTTTATTAAGAGTAATAGCAGAGCAATCTCAACCAGTAAAATTCCTTGAAATTATTGAAAAAGATATTTATTATGAAACTAAATAAAAAATGAAGTTTAATGTAAAAGGTAATGTTCAGCTAAAACTAAAAATGGGACAAATAATCAGATTGTATCTTGATAATTGTTGCTTTAACCGCCCATTCGATGATCAATCTCAAATTAGAATTCGGCTAGAAACAGAAGCTAAGTTGAAGATACAAGAGGAGATTATAGCCGGAAGATTTCATCTGATTTGGTCATATATTCTCGATTACGAAAATTACAAAAATCCTTATCAGGAAAGGAAATTACGAATAAGCAAGTGGAAAGAATATGCGGTTGAAGATGTAGAAGAAAAATCAATAATCATTGAAAAGGCTAGAGAATTAAACAAAAAAGGATTTCATAAAATTGATTCGTTACATATTGCTTGCGCAATTATTGCAAAATGTGAATATTTCTTAACCACTGATGATTATATTCTTAAACGTGCAAGTTTAATAGATGAAATTAAAATAAATGACCCAATTGGTTTTATAAAGGAGATTAAATTATGATAACAGATACAGAAATCAAGGTAAAAGGAATCCAGATTCTTGCAGAATACCTCGGGGAGGTTGAAGCAGAGCGGTTTATTGCTCTAA
>JALWDQ010000689.1:0-9641 GCA_027039625.1 Calditrichia bacterium
TGACCTCCAGCCCTCTCCTCCTCACCCATTTCGACCGGATGCTGGCCTCCCCGGAATTCCAACGATTGGCGGCACCTGAGATTGTTTTACACCTGGGCGGGAGGCTCACTTCCAAACGCTACTGGCAATGGATTCATAGCCAGCCTCCGGCAGAATATGTTGTTCTCAAAAACCATCCCTACCGCTTCGATCCCGTGCACCGGGTACGCTGGCATCTGGAAGCGGATATTCCCGTGGCGGTGGAACAACTCATCACCCGAGAACCTTCCGCGATTTCCGAATCCTGGCGCCAGAAGTTGCAAGAGTGGAATCGGGAGGTTGCCCGCGAAATCGAACACCTTCTTGGGGAATTCCCCTTAAGCGAGCCGGATATTGCCCGCATCCTCTCCCAGTTGATTCCCGAGGAACAGGGGTTGTTCCTGGCCAGCAGTTTACCCATTCGGGAAGTGGATATGTTTGCCGTGGCGGAAAAGAAGCGCGTGCGGATTGCTGCCAATCGCGGCGCCAGCGGCATCGATGGGTTACTCTCCAGTGCAGCCGGGTTTGCCTGTGGATTGCAGCAGCCGGTGACCCTCCTCATCGGCGACCTGGCGTTTATGCACGATATGAATGCCCTCACCGCCATTGCGCGGCAGGAGGTGCCCCTCATCATCATCCTGATTAACAACCATGGCGGCGGAATCTTCCATTTCCTCCCCATTTCCGCTCACAAAGAAGTGTTTGACCCTTACTTCACCACTCCCCACGAATGGCATTTCCAGGAGGTTGCCCGCCAGTTCGATATCCCCTACCAACGCATTCGCAGCAAACGGGAATTTTTACAACGACTCCATCACACCTACCGCCATCCCCACACAGTGATTTTCGAAATAGAAACCACAGGCGAACAGACCTATCGGATTCATCAACAGCTGGATGAACGCATCCGGAAGCTGTTCCAGGAGGGATTGAAGGCAGGAGCCGGTGATGGGACGGAATAATGGCTGGGCATTTCTGGAGCGGGGTACGGCCGAGGGAAAGCCGGTGGTATTTCTTCACGGATTTATGGGAAGCGGCGAGGATTGGCTCCCGGTAGTGGAGCGATTACCGAAGGAATTCCATTGTATTCTGCCGGATTTACCGGGGCACGGCAGAACCCGGGAGGCAGTACTGCCCCATACGCCCTGGACGTTTCCCCGGGTGGCCGAGGCGCTTATTTCCTGGCTCCAGCAACTCCAGGTCCCTCCCTACTTTCTGGTGGGGTACTCCATGGGCGGGCGATTGGCGCTGTTTTTGGCGTTGCATTATCCGGAATTATTTCCTCGGGTGGTGCTGGAATCCGCCTCTCCGGGATTGGCTACGGAAAGGGAACGGGAAGAACGGCGGAAGCGGGATGAACAACGGGCACGGGAGCTGGAATCTCTTCCCCTCCCCCAATTCCTGCACGATTGGTACTCCCAACCGCTTTTCGCAAGTTTACAGCACCATCCCCGATTTTCGGAATTAATTAAACGGCGCCAGCGCAACGAGCCCCGGCTTTTAATTCGCGCGTTAAGGGAAATGGGCACCGGGGTTCAACCCTCTTTATGGGAAAAACTACCGGGAAATAAAATTTCCCTCCTTTTGCTCACAGGGGAATGGGATGTTAAATTCCGGCGCATTGCAGAGAAGATGGTGGCCCTGACACCGCAGAGCCAGTGGCGCACGATTTCTGCCGCGGGACACAATATTCATTTCGAACTGCCGGAAGCGTTTGCTAATGCCGTAGCGGATTTTTTTAATTCCTGAAAATTTTGTAAATTTCGCCAGGAGGCAGGAGGGAGAAGAAAAAAGTAGCTCAACCGGGGAGCAGGAATCGAAAACCGCAACACATCGCCAGGCAGGGAACGGCGAATTTACCGGCGATACCGAAACGGGCACGAGAGATTCTTCATAAATGAATTGTAAAAAAAGGAGGTTCTATGAGCGTGGTGAATTGGGTACAGGCAGGTGATTACAGTGATATTCTTTACCATAAGGCCGAGGGAATGGCCAAAATTACCATCAACCGGCCGGAGGTGCGCAATGCGTTTCGACCGCAAACGGTGCGGGAAATGATGCACGCTTTCCGCGATGCCTGGGACGATCCCGATATTGGGGTCATCATCCTGACCGGCGCGGGAGATAAGGCGTTTTGTGCCGGTGGTGACCAGAAAATTCGAGGGCATTCCGGGTACCGGGACGACCAGGGGACGGAAAGTTTGAATGTGCTGGAGTTCCAGCGCATGATTCGCACCTGCCCCAAACCGGTGATTGCCATGGTTAACGGCTATGCCATTGGCGGAGGGCACGTGCTCCATGTGATGTGCGACCTGACCATTGCTTCGGAAAATGCCATTTTCGGGCAAACCGGCCCCCGGGTGGGTTCTTTCGATGGAGGATACGGAGCCAGCTACCTGGCGCGCATTGTAGGGCAAAAACGGGCGCGGGAAATCTGGTTCCTCTGCCGACAGTACACGGCCCAGCAAGCCTACGAATGGGGTCTGGTGAACAAAGTGGTGCCCCTGGAAAAGTTAGAAGAAGAGACCGTCCAGTGGGCGCGGGAGATTCTGGCCAACTCCCCCACTGCCATTCGCTGCCTGAAAGCTGCCCTGAATGCCGATTGCGATGGACAGGCCGGTTTGCAGCAACTGGCAGGTTGCGCCACCATGCTGTTCTACCAGACGGACGAAGCCAAGGAGGGGCGCAACGCCTTTGTGGAAAAGCGCAAACCCGATTTCTCCCAATTTAAACGGCAGGCAGAATAAAACCTATTGGTCGCCCTTGCGACCATCCGGGATAAATTCAAAAAAATCCGGGAATGATGGAAATGAAAGAGAATCCCCAAGAATGGAGCAAATGGCAAATCTGGATTCAAGCCAGTCGGCCGAAAACCCTGTGGGCAGCGGTGGCTCCGGTGATTATCGGTACCGCTATGGCCTTCGCCGATGGGAAAGGCCACTGGCCGTCGGCTCTCCTTGCCACCCTGGGAGCGGTGCTGATTCAGATTGGCACCAATTTCGCCAACGATTATTTTGATTTTCACAAAGGAGCAGATGAAGGAGAACGGCTGGGACCGCTGCGAGTTACCCAGGCCGGGCTGGTGAGTCCCGCCACCATGAAACGGGCAACCGTTCTGGTGTTTACCCTGGCGTTTCTCTCCGGACTGTATCTTATCTGGCGCGGAGGGTTACCTATTTTAATCATCGGGCTGCTCTCCATCCTGTTTGGTGTGCTCTACACGGGGGGACCCTACCCGCTGGGTTATTACGGTTTGGGCGATATTTTTGTGCTCATCTTTTTTGGATTGGTGGCGGTTGGCGGCACCTATTATGTGCAGGCGCGGGAAATTCACTGGTACGTACTGGTGGCGGGAATTGCTCCGGGATTGTTTTCCACCGCGCTGTTAACGGTGAATAATTTGCGGGATATTTACTCCGACCGGGAAGCCGGGAAGCGCACCCTGGCGGTGCGATTTGGCGAAACGTTCGCCCGCTTCGAATACCTATTCTGCATCGTGGTGGCTTCGCTGATGCCGGTGGTGCTGGTGGCGCTTACCGGTCGGCACTGGCTTAGTCTGCTGGCTTCCCTGGTGATGGTAGCTGCCATGGGCTCTATGCGCATCATTTTAAAGGAAAAGCCCGGACGCATTTTTAACCAGGTGCTGGCCGATACGGGAAAATGGCTGCTCATCTATAGCCTTCTTTTTTCCCTGGGATGGGTTCTATGAAAATTACCGCGGTTCGGCTGTACCGTTATCAGCTTCCTTTTCGCCAGCCTCTAAAGTTAGCCGGGGGCACACTCACCCATCGCAGGGGATTTTTACTGGAGGTGCAAACCCGCGAAGGCGCTAGCGGATGGGGGGAAGCGGCTCCCTTCCCCGGGTTGAATCGAGAAACGGAAGCAGAGGTGGAGGCATCTCTGCGGGATGTCGCCCGCCGTTTACCGGGCTGGCAGTCAGGAATTCCCACCTGGCGATTGCGCAGCACTCTTCCTTCTCTCATCTCCTCTTTCTGGGAGCAGAACCCGCTTTCGGTCCCTTCGGTGGCTTTCGCCGTAGAAACAGCGCTTCTGCAGGCAATGGCACAGATTAGGGGCATTCCCCCGGAGCAAATCTATTCCCCCCGCCCCCACAAACGGGTACGTATCAACGCGCTGCTGGTGGGTTCGCGGGAGGAGATGCTGCAACAGGCTCAACAGCATCTGGATGAAGGATACACCGTGTTCAAGGTAAAAATTGGACGTGGTGCCTGGGAGGAGGAGCGGGAATTTTTAGAAGAACTGGCGCATCATTTACCCCCGGGAGGACTTCTGCGGCTAGACGCCAACCGCGCCTGGCATCTGGAAGAGGGATTAATCAAAACCCGCCAGATTGCCCACCTCCCCATTGAATACCTGGAAGAACCGCTTAAAAATCCTGAAGATTTACTTCCGTTTTTAGAAAGCTCTCCCCTTCCCATTGCTCTGGATGAATCTCTCCTCTTCCGGCCGTTGCACCACCCGGGGATTCGGGCGTATGTGATTAAGCCGGGAGTTCATGGCGGATTGTGGTACTGCCTTTCGCTGATGAGGCGTGCGCGCCAGCAGAGGATTTTTCCGGTTATCAGTTCCCCTTTTTACAGCGAAGTGGGTTTGTGGCATCTGGCAAAACTTGCAGCGGCTGCTCCTGCCCGAATAGCCCAGGGGCTGGATACCGCCCGTTTTTTAGCTACCGGGGTGCTGGAACCACCGCTCCCTGTGCATTTGCCCATGATTGAAATCAGCCAATTGCCTTCTTCTTTTTCCGGGATGAATTATGAAAATCTAACTGTTTTATCTGGGGTTTAAAAAGCCATTCCGGCCCATCCGGGAGGGGTTTTATGAGGCTGCGGTTATATTCTTTAATTATCTCACAGAAGCGTGGAGAATACGGAGGAAGCAAATAACAAATTCTAAATCCCAAAAATCAAATAACAAATTTCAAATATTATTTCTAATTCGTGTTTATTCGTGTAATTCGTGGTTCCATTAATTTCAGTATTGTTTCGCCCTTTCAGGGCTCCATTTTTGGGGTGGTCTCTATTCCCGGGGCTTCGCCCTGGGCTGTCCCTGTGTGAGTGCTTCGCACTCCTGAGGAATTCACATTCCCATGGCTGAAGGCCATGGGCTAAATTCTTTCGGCCACTCCGTGGCCTCTCATCCTGCCAGGGGAAGTGACTTCATTTTAATGGAAGCAATACATTCACTTCACTAACCAGCACGAATCCTTTAATTCAAAATTCTCAATTATTTCCGTTGTCCTTGCGGAACTTAAAAATGGTGGTCGGGATTTTCCATTCCCGTAGCTGAAGGCCATGGGCTAAATTCTGTCGGCCACTCCGTAGCCTCGTACCCTGCCAGCCGATAGTTTTTAAATCCTGAGATTCTATTCCGACCACATGGAGTATCCGGTCAAAAAATATCTTTTCTAATTATTGGAACAAATTTCAATTAACAAATCTCAAAAACAAATTCTAAATTCCAAACTTCAAATAATTTAGCAGGTTTTTTCCAGACCTAATTTTATTTTTCATTCGTGTCAATTTGTGTGATTCGTGGTTAAATAATTTGTGGGTAAACGCCCATTCGAATTATTCGTGATTTAATCTTTACCGTGGCTGAAGGCCATGGGCTAATATCTTTCGGCCACTTCGTGGCCTTGTACCCTGCCAGAGAATTTTTTTTATTCCAGAGACTCTACTCTGATTACCCGAAATATCCAGTAACGAAAAATCTTTTCTAATTATGTGCATCACTATTAATTCTATGCACAGCATCCTTAGGACATTTATCATTTTTCATTTTTCATTTTTCATTAAATTCAGTGCCCTCCGTGTCCTTCCCCAGGATCAGTATCTGACTGTGGTTAAACTCTCTTATTTTCTCTTTGGTATTGCTTAAATTTCTCCTAAATTATCTTTGAAAAATATTTTAAATCGAGCGCAGGTAGCGGATGCATTTTCTGGAGAAAACAGCGAAACGGGTACCGGACTCCCCGGCACTGGTGCAACCGGGACGGGTAATTTCCTACCGGGAATTAGCTGCCCTGGTATCCGGGGTGCTCTCCCAACTGGAAAAAATCGGCATCCAACCCGGGGAACCAGTGGCTATTCTTTCCGAGAACCGCCTGGAAAGTGTGATCCTGCTTATTGCGCTCTGGTACCATGGCGCCGTGGCTGTTCCGGTAAGCACCCGCTGGCCTGCCAAAACCGTTTTGCAGGAGCTGGAATTTCTCAACATCCAGCGGTTAATTGTCTCCCGGCGTTTTGCCGGATTTACCCGACAGCGCAAACTGCGGCGACACTCCCTGGAAAAACTCGTCAATTTATCTCACCAGAACCCGGAAAAAACCCTGCGGGATCGCTGGTTACGCAGTCGAAACGATGCCACGATCATTTTCACCTCCGGGAGCAGCGGCGATGCCAAAGCGGTGGTTCACCGTCTGGCCAATCACTACTACAATGCGCTGGGTTCAAACCGAAACATTCTCCTGCAACCGGGTGATTACTGGCTGCTCAGCCTTCCGTTGTACCATGTGGGTGGCCTGGCAATCATATTTCGGAATATCCTGGCTGGCAGCGCCATCGCTCTTCCCGAACCCGGAATGGATATTGCCACTGCGCTGGAGGATTTGACCATTACTCACCTTTCCCTGGTCACCACTCAGTTACGGCGTTTGCTGGAAAATTTTGACCACTCCCCCGGAACGCTCGCCCGTTTGAAAGCTGTTCTGGTGGGCGGAAGCTCCGTTCCTTTTCCCCTCATCGAACAGGCACTCTCTGCACAGCTCCCCCTCCTCACCACCTACGGAAATACTGAGATGGCCTCCCAGGTCACCACCACCCCGCCGAATGATACCCGGGAACATCTGCGCACTTCCGGTAAGCTGCTTCCGTACCGGGAATTACGCATCGACGAAAACGGGGAGATTTTGCTGCGGGGACGAACTCTGTGCCGGGGATTTTTCTTAAAAGGCACTTTCCACCCAGCCAGAGAAAAAGACGGCTGGTACCACAGTCGGGATGTGGGAGCCTGGACGGACGACGGCTACCTTGTGGTGAAAGGACGTCTGGATAACATGTTTATTTCCGGTGGAGAGAACATCCAGCCGGAGGAGATTGAACGGGTTCTGGAACAATATCCGGGTATTCGGCAGGCGCTGGTCGTACCGGTGGAAGACACAGAATTTGGGGAACGACCGGTCGCTTTTCTGGATACCGATCACCAGGGTTTACCTCCGGAAGCAGAATTGCGTAAATTCCTGAGCAAACACCTCCCCCGCTTTAAAATTCCCGATCATTTTCTCTACTGGCCAGAGGAATTTCGGATTTCCACGGCTAAAATCGATCGCCGTCTGGCCCAGTGTCTGGCGCGGCATCGCCTGGGATAACTCGGTCGGGAACTCATTCCCCTATTTGTAATTTAATCAATAGAATTTTGACATAACCCACATTGGGACGATAACCGGGAACGTATTTTAAAATGTATTCTGGTTCTTGCATAAATCCTGAGAATTTCTTGATAACCCCAATGGAATATGGTATATTCACCCCCATTTAAAACCGGATTGCTATGAAAGAGAAGAACCAGGTTACTGAAGACGTTTATTCGGAAGAAATTTCCCTGAATCCCTCACCGGAATTCGTGGATTATGTTCTTCTGAATTTACGGAAGATCAAAGAAAAGCGACAGGCGGTACAGATTCCCGTGATTGGAATTGCCGGTACCGAGGGTAAGACCACAACCAAACGGATGATTACCACCATTCTCTCTCGCCGGGGGAATGTTCTGGAAACTCCCCTGGATTGCCACAGCGCTTCCACCGTTTCTGCCACGCTACTGAAGCTGAACGATTCCTATCGCTATGCCGTTCTGGAACTGGGGATTATCAATCCCGAGCAGTTTAAACTGGCGGTGGAAGTAGCACAACCCAACATTGGGGTTATTACCAACATTGGAGAAGGACATCTGGCAAATCTGGGAGATAAATATTTGCTGGCCGATGCCAAGGTAGAACTCATCCGTAACCTGCCCAAAGATGGTTTTGCCATTCTCAACGTGGATGATGATCTGGTAAGTGACATGGAGTCTTTCTCTCCCACGCCGCGCATCATCAAGTTCGGACTGAATCAGAATGCCCACTTTAACGCTTCCGATATTCAGTTTTTAGGTCCGGAGGGTATTGCCTTCCGGGTAAACGGGTATTACGATTTCCGCCTGCCGGTGTTCAGCATTACCTCGGTGCTGAATGCTCTGGCAGCAATCGCCGTAGCGCGGGTGCTGGATTTTGATTTTCAGGAGATTCGCCAGGCGCTGGAAACCCGATTTCAGTTGTTACCCGGCCGCGGAGGGCTGATTAACCTCAAAGACGTCTATTTGCTGGATTATTCTTACACCGCCACCGTGAACTCCGTAGGGAAAGCCATCGAATCCCTGGTACAATTTAAAAAATATTCCCGGAAATTGGTGCTTATTTTAGGCGATCTGGAAGATGCGGGAGAAAAAACAGAAGCCATTCACCGCAATCTGGGATATTTCATCTCCGCCCTCCCCATCGATGTGGTCATCACCGTGGGTGAGTATGCCCGCCTGACGGGAGAAGGAATCAAAAAAATCAACCATCATTCTAAAACCATCCACCATTGCAAGAATGTCGGGGTACTAAACGATTTAATCCGGCATTATGTCGAACCCCACACCTCCCTGCTCATTACCGGTAGAAAAATCATGAAATTGGGTAAAGTGGTCCAGAGATTTGTGCAACAGATGAAATAAACTGCGCTCCCCACCCTGTTTCTGCTTTTGCCTTGAAAATAAAATCCATTCTTCCTATATTCCCAAAAACTGCGAGCAACCATGCACGAGATGTCCATTGCCGAAAGCATTGTAGAAATTATTCGGGAGACGCTGGGAGAGGATAACCGTCGTAAATTGGTTTCGGTAACCGTGGAAGTGGGGGAGTTAACAGCGGTTGTACCGGAATCGCTGGAATTTTGTTTTAACGCCATTATTGAAACCACACCTTACCGAGGCGCTAAAATTCACATTAAAAACGTTCCACTTACCGGACAGTGTCCCGATTGTGAGAAGGAGTTTCCCATTCAAAAATTTTCGTTTGTATGTCCGGAATGCGGTTCCAGACAGATTAAAATCTTAGGTGGCCAGGAACTTAAAGTAAGCGAATTGGAGGTAGAAGATAATGGGACAGGTAATCACCGTTGAACGTCAGATTTTAAAGAAAAATGATGATATTGCAGCGGAGAATCGGGAGTATTTTCGGAAGGCGGGGGTGTTTGTGTTTAACCTGCTAAGTTCGCCGGGTTCGGGCAAAACCAGCCTTCTGGAAAAGACCCTGGAGAAGTTGCACGACAAATACCGATTGGCCGTGATTGAAGGGGATGTGCAAACCGACCTGGATGCTCAGCGAATTTCCCGCTACAACGTACCCGTGGTGCAGATTGTCACCAAAGGAGGCTGCCACCTGGAAGCCAATCTTATTCAGAACGCCCTGCAAAACATTGATGTGGAAAGTCTGGATTTGCTGGTCATCGAAAATGTGGGCAATCTGGTCTGCCCGTCCAATTACGATCTGGGTGAGCACATGAAGATTGTGGTGGTTAGCACTA
>JALWDQ010000690.1:0-9056 GCA_027039625.1 Calditrichia bacterium
ATATTTTGGGGAATAGAACAATGTTATTAATGTTAGCCTGGCGCAACGTCTGGCGCAATAAAAAACGGAGCTTTATCATTTTGCTGGCAATTACTTTTGGTCTGTGGGGAGGATTGCTGGCCGGTGCCATCATGATGGGCTGGGGCGAATCGATGGTATCCACCGCCATCGACCGCGATCTGGGACACATCCAGATACACTCCCCTGGCTTTCGGATGGAGCAGGAACTCACCAACTGGATTCCCGACGGTCAGCAGGTGCTTACCCGGGTTCAGAACATGACCGGAGTAAAAAGCGCCTGCGGACATGTGGTGTTGCAGGGAATGGCTTCCTCTCCCACCTCCAATTTTGGGGTATTAATCTACGGCGTCATTCCCGAAGAAGAAGCGAAAGTGACTGTCATCCGGGAGAAGCTGATTGCTGGCAATTATTTTGAAGAAGCCAAACGGAATCCCGTGGTGATTGGTGCCAAATTGGCCGAGCGGCTGGGACTGAAGCTGCACTCCAAGCTGGTACTGGGTTTCCAGGGATTGGATGGGGAGCTCATCTTTTTAGCTGGCCGGGTAGTGGGCATTTACAAAACCGAATCCTCCTACTTCGACGAATCGCACCTGTTCATCCGGCAGAGCGATTTATTCCGGGTACTGAACTGCCAGCCCTTCATACACGAAATCACTATCCGCGCTCTCCACTCCCGAAAGGTACCGGAATTACTCCCCAAACTGCAGCAGCAATTTCCCACGCTGGAAGTGTTGAGCTGGAAGGAAATCGCTCCGGAAATTGCCTACATGGCTGCTTCGATGGACAGCTTCACCTATCTTTTCCTGGCCATTATTTTATTTGCACTGCTTTTCGGAATTACCAATACCATGCTCATGTCCGTGGTGGAGCGGTTCCACGAACTGGGTATTTTGCTGGCTATCGGGATGAAGCGTCTCCGCATTTTTACCATGATTTTGCTGGAAACCATCTTGCTCTCCCTCACCGGCGGAGTGGCGGGCATCATCATTGGTGTAGGAACGGTGATGTTGCTGGGGCATCAGGGGCTGGATCTTTCCGCCTTCGAATCCAGCCTTGCCAGCTTTGGTGCCAGTGCTATTTTGTACCCGTACCTTCCCACAGAAATGTACATCATCCTCACGCTCATGATTCTGTTTACCGCCCTGCTGGGGGCAGCACTTCCGGCCTGGAAAGCGGTTCACATCGAACCGGCGCAGGCCACCCGGATTGTTTAAGGAACAAAATGGAGTTTAATTATGGCATTAATTGAACTGGATCATCTGGTGAAAATTTACAATAGTACCAGCGTACCGGTAAAAGCAGTGGCAGATGTTTCGCTGCAGATCGAGGAAAAGGAATTCACTGCCATTGTGGGGCCCTCCGGCTCCGGAAAAACCACCCTGCTGAATTTAATGGGCGGATTAGACAAACCCACTTCGGGACGGGTCGTGGTGGATGGAACCGATCTGGCAACCCTGAAATCCAGTAAAATCATTGAATTTCGGCTTCATCACATCGGATTCGTCTTCCAGGCGTACAATTTAATTCCTGTTTTTACCGCCCTGGAAAATGTGGAATTCATCATGTTATTGCAGGGGGTGGAAAAGCAGAAACGGCGGCAGCGAGCCATCGATTTGCTTAAAGCGGTGGGGCTGGAAGATAAAATACACGCCATGCCCTCCCAGCTTTCCGGGGGGCAGCAGCAGCGGGTAGCCGTTGCCCGGGCGCTGGCCAGCCATCCCTCCTTCGTGCTGGCAGATGAACCCACCGCTAATCTGGATTCCCACACTGCCGAACAATTACTGGATATCATGGCGCAATTAAACCGCGATTTCGGAATGACCTTCATCTTTTCCACCCACGATCCCCGGGTCATTCGCCGCGCCCGGCGGGTGATTACCCTGCAGGACGGGCAGGTCATTAAGGACGAACTGCAGGAGTGAGCCATGCGTTTCCGGCAACTGTTCATCTGGATCGCTGTTCTTTTGTGGTGCACTTCTACCTCTGCCCAATCCACCACCCTCAACGTGGGCGGATATGCCAAATACCTGTTTAGCAGCACCCGTTACCCGTTCTACAATCAGCGTTTGAACGACCACCTCCTCCACCTGCGACTGAATACCCACTGGTATCCCAGCGAAAATCTGCAGGCGGCACTGGAATTGCGTTTCCGGGCGTTTTACGGGAATTCTGTAGAGAAAATCCCCAATTTTAAAGAATTTATTCGGAACAAGCACGAGCGCTGGAAGATGGATCATTTCTTCTGGGAAAATTCAAAAAGTGTGGGATACGGAGAAGTGGATCGTTTGTGGCTGGATTACACCCGCGGAAATCTGGAAATCACCCTGGGACGCCAGCGTATTGCCTGGGGAACCACGCTGGTGTGGAACGTCATCGACATTTTCAATCCCTACGATATTCTGGATTTCGATTACGAAGAAAAGCCGGGTTCGGATGCCATTCGCCTTCAGTACTACACCGGTGCGGTCAGTAAGGTGGAGTTTTCTTACAAACCCGGCAAAAGCGCTCGAACCACCACCTGGGCGGGATTGTGGGGTTTCCATGCCTTTGAGTACGATTTTTTCCTGCTTGCCGGGAAGAGCCGCAATCGCTGGCTGGTGGGCGGTGCCTGGAGCGGGTATATTGGGGACGGGGGTTTCCGCGGGGAATGGTTGTGGAGCGACGCCCCGGCTAAAAGTGCCCCGGATCCCCTGCCTTATTATGCTTATTTTATTGAATCGTTTTATCTGGAACAGCGCCACAGCTTCTCCGCCTCCCTTTCCGGAGACTACACCTTTTCCAGTTCCCTTTATCTTCACGGAGAAGTGCTGTACAATCGCATCGGGAAGACTCGCAACGCGGGTTTGTACCTCTGGGAAGCTCCGGAAGTGGGTTTGCTTTCCCCTGCCCGCTGGTCGCTTTTTCTGGAAGCAGGATACGACATTACACCGCTGTTGCGGGGGAGCGGTTTTGCCATTTTAAATCCGATCGATCATTCCTACCTCTTTGCCCCAACACTGAATTATTCTGCCCTCACCAATCTGGATGTGATGCTGCTGGCCTTTTTCCCGGAGGGCGACTCCCTCACCGAATTCGGCGGATACGGAACTTCTCTGTTTTTCCGCCTCAAATATTCCTTTTGAAGGAAAGAAATGCCAAACATCACATTCACCCGTCCCGGATGGACGGAATGCCACTAGCCCACAAATTCGAGAGGCTGTGTGAAAACGCTGTGTCAATAGAATATTTATTCATTGTCATTCAAAGCAAAACATAGCCCCGAGCTTCCAGCTCGGGGAACATAAATCCACACTAAAAATAGGGCTTTAGCCCAATTTTAGGCTAAAGCCTGACTTTGGGAGGTGGGATTCTGAGATCCACGAGCTGAAGCTCGTGGCTATGAAAAAACACTGTAATTCTTGATGATTTAAAGAATTACATTGAATTTTAAAGACTGGGAAATACCATTGAAAAGAAGTATTCCTTTATTATTATCTCAATGCTGGGTTCCCATGGCCATAAAGAAATACTTAATTTAGTAATAAATACAGATTGAGTAACACGCTCTTTATTGATCCAGTTTTAAATAAACATTATGAGCTACAATATGCATGATTATGATTAAATATTTTTCTAAGTTTTATTTTTACACAACTTCTTCGATTTGTGGAAACGGAATGCCTAAAACCTGTACTCCCGGAAAAAATCGTTTACCACCGCAATACAGGGATTTCCCCGGTAAAGGCGAAACACTCCGTTTTCCAGATCAAAAAAGGCGGTACCCAGAGTTCGCCCCTGCACCTTCCCCAGCGGATGCCGACAGGGGGAGTAAGGCGCCTGGCGATGGGAGGAGAGAATTGCCAGAAAATCCGATGGCGCCCGGCGCTCCTTCCGACGCAGGCTCTCCACTTCCGATTGAATCACCTGAAATCGGGAACGCGAGGAACTATTCACGTAGTCTGCATCTTCCTCCGGATGAACACGACGGGTCGCTTCCTGCAAGAGATGGTTGGTATGGAAATAAATCCCCTCCGGATGAGTAACGGCAACCGCATCCGGTGTGGTTTCCACCGAAGCGTAGGTTTTTTCTTCAAAACTGGCCAGATTGTGATGGTAGGGATAGCTGCGGGGCGTCAGGGTGGCAATTTCAATGGCTTCCTTCAGAGAGTGGGCTTCCAGGATGGCGCGTCCCAGAATGTAGCGGGGAATCCCCACCCGCGGCCGGGTAGAGCTGATGTAATTAGTGGTTTGCACCACCCCCGCCTGATTCAAAGAGGGCCCGTTTCCGGTGAGGGTGCCGGGATACACCAGAGACACAAACTTCACCCCGGAAGGCGGCGTCACCTGCACCACAAACATGCGCTGGTGGTAGGCGTTGTGTCCATCTTCGTTATGAAAAAGCCAGCGCTGCCCGGAACGAATCTGAACAATGGTGGAGCAGCCGGGATTTTCTGCCTCCAGCGTCCCCAGCTCGGATTTGATGGTAATTGCCCAGATGGCGCGGAAGTGCAATCCCGCCCCCTCGGCCAGCCCATCCACCTCTTCCAGATACTGGGGAAAATGTTTGCGGGTAAGCCGCTGCAATTCACCGGAAAGACGTTTCCCCTCCGGAGTGTCCAGAATGCGCAGGAGCTTGCCGTGCCATTCCTTTCGTAGCTGCAGCACGGTTCGAATGGTTTCCCGAAAGTGCTGCCCGATGCGAAACCCAATCTGGCGATAACTCCCCTGAACCTGCAGAGAAGGGAAAGCGGCGTAGGGCGAATCACTGCTCCGTGGCGCATTCGCGACAGCGGAAAAACGAAAAAAAGGCCAGCCAACTGTGAGCACAGTAACTGATTTCACAAAGGTACGACGCTTCATGATGACGCCTTTCGGGTTGCTATCCGTTGAGCATTTTTCTGGCGCTGGCGCAGGGATTCGATGGCCAGCAGAATGCGCTCCCGGGTCATGGGAAGCTGAAAATCCGGCTCGTACTGGTGATGGGCTACCGCAGAGATGGCATCTTTAATTGCCAGCCAGGCCGAAAGTCCCAGGACAAACGGCGGTTCCCCTACCGCTTTGCTGCGCCGGATAGTGTTGGGATTAGGATACCCGGTGAGCAACTCCACGTGGAATTCCCCGGGAATATCCCGGATGGTGGGAATTTTGTACGTGTCCGGCGAATGGGTGAGCAGACGCCCTTCCCCGTCGCGGACAATTTCTTCTACCGTGCACCAGCCCACCCCCTGGATGTACCCTCCCACAATTTGCCCGTAATCGATGTTGGGGTTGAGGGAGTTGCCCACATCGTGCACGATGTCGGTGCGGAGGAGGCGAAAGTCGCCGGTCAGGGTATCTACCTCCACCTCAGTGACAGCCATACCAAAAGCGTAATAATGGAAGGGACGCCCCTTTCCCTTCTCGCGGTCGAAACCAATGTTGGGAGTGCGGTAAAATCCCGTGGCACTTAAACTGGTTTGCCGCAGGTAACAAATGGACACGGCTTCGGGGAAGGAGAGCTTACGTTCCGGATGCTCGCGGTCGAACACCTGATCGTCCTGGAAAAGAATATCCTCCGGCAGGGTACGATGTTCGCCGGGATGCTGTTCGTTGAAATACCCGGCCAGTGTGGTTGCCATCCGCTGTTTAATTTTTTCGATGGCGTTTTTTACCGCCTGCCCGTTTAAATCCGAACCAGTGGAGGCAGCGGTAGCCGAGGTATTGGGGACTTTGGAGGTATCTGTGGCGTTTACTTTAAACCGCCGGATATCCACACCAAATTCCGCAGCAGCAATGTGCAAAATTTTGGTGTTCAACCCTTGCCCCATTTCAATTCCCCCGTGGTTCACCAGAATGGTACCATCCCGATACACATTGACCAGGGCGCCCGCCTGGTTCAAAAACGCCGTGGTGAAGGAAATCCCAAACTTTACCGGGGTAATCGCCAGCCCCCGCTTGCGGAATTCGTGGGTGGCATTAAACTGCTCTATTTCTTTCCGACGGCGGAAGTATGCGGCAGATTGGGTAAGTTTGTCGTAAATAATGTGCAGACGGTTGTTCTCCACCACTTCTCCGTAATGGGTTACGTTGCGGGAATCGGTACCGTAGAAATTTCGTTTTCGGATTTCGGCAGGATATTTCCCCAGGAAGCGCGCCACCCGATCCACAATGTTTTCGATGTTGGCGATAGCCTGAGGAGCTCCAAAGCCCCGAAAAGCGGTATTGGGCGGATAATTGGTTTTCCACACTCGCCCGCGCACCCGCATGTTGGGAATGTAATACGCATTGTCCGCATGCAGCATGGCGCGTTCCAGAATAGCGTAAGAGAGGTCATTCGCCGCACCCCCATCGGCATTGAGTTCAATATCGGCAACCAGAATGTTTCCTTCATCATCAAAACCCACCCGGTAACGGATGAGGTAAGGATGGCGCTTACCGGTCATAATCTGGTCTTCATCACGGTGCAGGCGCAATTTTACGGGACGCCGGGTGGCATGGGCCAACAGAGCTGCCCACACCGCGTAATGATTGGCCTGGGTTTCTTTCCCCCCAAATCCACCACCCACACGGCGCACCCGCACTTCCACCTCTTTTTCGGTAATGCCCAGCACCTCGGAAATGAGGAGTTGAGCCTCGGAAGGATGCTGAGTGGAACTGTACACCACCAGTTCCTCTCCCTCTCCCGGTAAACAGAGGCTGGCCTGGGTTTCCAGATACCAGTGCTCCTGAGCACCGGTACGCAATTCCCCCGAGATGGTGTGAGGCGCTTTTTGCAACGTTTCTTCCACTTCCCCCCGCTCTATTTTGCGCCAGGGACCCAGTGCACTCTCCTGCCGGATGGCTGTTTCCACATCCAGTATGGCAGGGAGCGGCTGGTACTCGATGCGGACGAGTTTTGCTGCTTCCCGGCACAACGCTTCGCTCTCGGCAGCAATCAGGCATACCGCCTGCCCTACAAACTGGACTTCCGTTTCGGCCAGCACCGGTTCATCTTTAAACACCGGTCCCATCTGATTTTCCCCGGGAATATCCCGATAGGTCAGCACCGCATGCACGCCGGGAAGCTGGCGCGCTTCTTCCACATCGAGGGAAAGGATGCGGGCATGGGCGTGGGGACTGTAAACGACGTGTCCCACCAGAAGCTGCTCGTTCACCAGAATATCGTCCACGTACAGAGACTCGCCCGTAACATGCTTTTCGGCGCTATCATGATGAAGATAGGTGGTTGAGCTCATGAGAAAACCTCAAGGTTTAATCGAAAAATTCATTTTATATTTGCTTCTCCTCCAATCCCGCGAACCTCTTATTCCGACTCCTGTCGGAAGCGGGACGAAGAATCTTATTAAAAAAATTTTCAGCATCTACTCACAATGTCTCCAAGATACTCCGCAAAAGTTTTGAGCATAATAGGTTCATTTGAATTCCAAAATTGCACTGTACATTTTCTTCCTTTAGTGAAATCGTTAAAATTTAAAGTACGCGTCCAACCCCATCCGGCTTTGTTTGCTGTGTTACTCCGCCCGTTAATATTCTACTTATAATGAATCCGTTTCGCTGGTCTCCAGGTAAAACTTCAGCAGCAGATTGCGGGCAGCAATCCGGCGGAATTCCGCACTACCCCGCACATCGCTGATGGGCTGAAAATCGTCCTCCAACTTCCGGGCCGCAGCTTCCACGGTGTCCCGATTCCACACCTGCTCCCGCAGAGCTTTCTCCGTAAGCAGCGCCCGGCGGGTGTAAGCCGCCATTCCCCCAAACGCCAGCACCACATCCTTCACCCGGCGATTTTCATCCAGCTGCAGCCGGAAACTGCCACTCAAGGTGGAAATATCCACATCCCGGCGGCGGGAAATTTTGTAGGATTTTACCAGAATATCTTTTTCCGGCAACGGAAGAATAATACGGGTGATAATCTCATCCTGTTGCAGGGCGGTTTGCCGGTAACCGGTAATGAATTCCTCCAACGGGAACTCTCGCTCACCGGATTCACTGGCTACTACCACCCGTGCCCGGTAAGCCATCAGCACCGGCAGCGTGTCCCCAATGGGCGAAGCCATCCCGATATTTCCACCCAGGGTAGCCAGATTGCGAATTTGCCGGGAACCAAACACCGAGAGCATGTGAGACAGAGCGGGATGCGTTTCCTCCACGGCTTCCTGCACCTCGTTTAGATTCACCTGGGCACCGATGACGATTCGATCCGATTCACGGAAAATGGTCTGCAGCTCCTTCACACCGCCCAAATCCAGCACGGCACCCAGATGCTCGTGCTGTTTGGTTACCCGCAGTGCCACATCGGTAGCTCCCCCCACCACAATTGCTTCGGGATGTTGCTTGCGCAGCCGCAACGCTTCCGCCAGCGTGGCAGGACGATAGTACTGCTGATTCTCCAGCTCGATGCTCACCCCTTCTTCGGGAATACCGGCCAGCAAAGCACGGATTTCCTCCTCCCGGGCGGTAAAATGGTCCATCTGCGCCTGCACGGTTTCATCGGCACCGGCTTCCACAATGGGCTTGTACCCGGTACAGCGGCAGAGATTCCCCACCAGGGCATCCTCCACCTGCTCCCGGGTGGGATGTTCCACCGTTTTGTGTAGCGCAAACAGGGACATGACAATTCCCGGAGTGCAAAATCCACACTGGGTTCCATCGTGTTTCACAATGGCTTCCTGCACCGGATGCAAATTCCCCTCCGGGGATTTTAAATCCTCCACCGTAATCACCTGCTTTCCATGAATCATGGGCAAAAAAACCAGGCAGGAATTCACCGCCCGGTAACGCAGGCTATTCTTCCCGTTCCGTTCGGCCAACACCACAGTGCAGGCACCGCAATCGCCTTCGCCACACCCTTCTTTAACTCCCCTGTGGGTGGGCAAACTGCGCAGATAGTTTAACAGAGTGGTTGTGGGGGTTAGCTCCGGTTGGGCAGTAAAATCAATGGTTCGAAGGGCACCATCCAGTACAAATGAAATTCGGTTCTTCATGGCATTTTCCTGAAAAATAGTGAATGATTTCGATTGAACTTCCCGAACTGTTCCCGGGCATTATTCAAAAACTTCACAAAAAAAACCAATTTA
>JALWDQ010000690.1:9066-9624 GCA_027039625.1 Calditrichia bacterium
CTAATTTATTCAATATGTGGAAGAACTCATCGCCTGGGAATTCTGCTTTCGCAGGTTATCGCATCCGGTTTCCGGGCTTCAGGAGGTTTGATCCGGAGGAATCCGCAAATGCGGTACGTTGCGTTCAAAACGAATGGCCTGAATTTCAGAGGCAATGCTGAGGGCAATTTCGCTCTCGGTGTCGCCACCAATATCCAATCCCACAGGTGTAAAAATGCCGCTCAAATCAATTTCTTCCCCGAAATCCTCTTTCAGGTTCCGAATTAAACCGTTTGCTTTGGCACGCGAGGCAATGATGCCAATGTAACGCAAAGGCAGTTTTCGCTGATAGAGGGTTTTCAGCACCTGATAATCGTAGTTGTGCCCCTGGGTCATAATCACCGCAAAACTATTAGGTTGGGGTTGAAATTCCCGGGCATACTCCACATAATCCCGAAAAACTCGCTCCGTTGCGTGGGGATTGCGTTCTTCGCTGGCAAATTCCTCCCGATTATCGATGAGCACGATGGTGTAATTCAGTTGCCGGAGGAAAGCAGAGAGGGCCTGTCCCACATGGCC
>JALWDQ010000691.1:0-3040 GCA_027039625.1 Calditrichia bacterium
CGTCCTCTTCCCACAAATCTGCCAGTGGGAAATTACCCGTAAACCAATCCTCCAGACTGCGAGATACTAGTTCGCTAAACAAACGATTCATCCGATCACGGATTTCACGAAATCCTTCCAGATTTTCCAGCCCAAATCCGGGTACCATTTGTTCTAACATGTTTATTACCTCCTTTTTTTATTATCTTTGCTTCGGCACTTCTTTCTTATACAAAGATAATGCCAGGAAAATTCGGGCATCATGTAACCCTATATAAAACAGATATTTATTGTATGTTTTTGGTGAAATTTGTTTTTGCAGGAAAAACGGGTTTCTGTCAGAGCAGACAGTTTTTCTGCCATCCTGACAGAATATTCACGAAGAGAGGACAGAGCAGAAATATGAAAACTGGTGGTCTAACAAAGAAAGATGCGGAAGATGCTCTGGCATTATTCTTTCGCAAGCTGTGAAAAGAAAATCTGCCGGTTGTTAATCACAGCCACAGGAGCACCGGTAAGCCGTCTTCCCACAAACGGGGAATTACGACTTTTGGAAAGGAATCGTTCTTTGCGCACAGTCCATTCTTTATCCGGATCAAAAATAGTTATGTTGGCTGAAACTCCCCGGGAGATTGTGGGTACCGGAAGATTCAGAATACGGTAAGGCTGTACGGCAAATTTCTTCAGCAATTCCGGTAACGAAAGCACATTTTTATGCACCAACTCCGTTAGCGCCAGACCCAGTGCCGTTTCCAGCCCGATAATACCGAAAGGAGCGTAAATGTACTCAGCCTCTTTCTCTTCCCGGGAGTGGGGTGCATGGTCGGTGGCAATCACATCGATGGTACCATCTTGCAACCCTTCCAGTACAGCCTGACGGTCTGTTTCCGTACGCAACGGAGGATTCATTTTCGTATTGGTATCAAATCCCCGTACGGCTTCATCGGTAAGGGTGAAGTGGTGGGGAGTAACCTCGGCTGTTACCTGAACACCACGAGCTTTTGCCTGGCGCACCAATTCCACAGATCGAGCGGTGGAAATATGCGCCACATGGAACCGCCCGCCCGTGTACTCAGCCAGCATAATGTCCCGGGAAATCATAATCTCTTCGGCTACCGGGGGCATTCCATGCAAGCCCAGGCAGGTGGAGACAAATCCTTCATTCATGTCGCCGTTTTCAGTCATAGTACGATCTTCTTCGTGCCCAATCACCGGAATATGCACCATCTTGCTGTACTCCAGCGCCCGGCGCATCACTTCGGCGCTCATCACAGGGTTTCCATCATCCGAAATGGCCACCGCTCCCTGCTCCACCAGCTCCAGAATTTCGCTCAACTCCTTACCTTCTCGCCCTTTGGTGATGGCGGCAATGGGATACACATTCACCAACGAACCTTTGGAACGATCTTTGATGTACTGAATAATCTCTTGCGTATCGATGGGAGGATTGGTATTGGGCATACAGGCCACGGCGGTAAATCCCCCATTTGCTGCCGCCAGGCTACCCGTAGCAATGGTTTCCTTCCCCTCCGCCCCGGGCTCTCGCAAATGCACATGCATGTCCAGCCAGCCGGGACTAATCACTTTGCCCGTACAATCAATGGTGTTTCCGGAAAAACCACTGGGAGAAATGTGCCCCACCTCCACAATGCGACCCTGCTCGATGACAACATCCAGTTGCTCGTCCTGATTTTGCTGAGGGTCGATAACTCGCCCTCCGTGGAGCAATAATTTTTCCGGCAAAGGTTGAAACGTTTTTCCGCTGGCAACAACATTTTTAGTTAATTTCACTGCGACCTCCTGTTAATAGATACAACACCGCCATGCGAACAGCCACACCGTTGGTGACCTGTTCCAGAATCACCGAATGTTCGCTGTCCGCTACATCGCTGGAAATTTCCACCCCGCGATTCATGGGGCCGGGATGCATGATGAGGATGGGCCGGGTCGCCCGCTCCAGCCGCTCGCGGGTGATGCCAAAATAGTTGTGATATTCCCTTAAAGAGGGAAAAAGCCCTTTGCGCTGGCGTTCCAATTGCAAGCGCAGAATGTTCATTACATCCACCTGCGGAATAATCTCATCCACATTGTGGTAAATTTCCACCCCCAATTTTTCGATTTCGCGGGGAATAAGCGTGGAAGGCCCGCACACCAGCACCCGCGCCCCCATCTTCCGCAAACCGTAAATATTGGACATCGCCACCCGGGAGTGGGAGATATCGCCCACCAGAGCTACGGTAATATCGTTCAGGCGCCCCAGCTTCTGGCGTATGGTGAACATGTCCAGCAGCGCCTGAGTGGGATGTTCGTGCCCCCCATCTCCGGCATTAATGATGTTCGCATCCAGCACCCGGGAAAGTAAATGGGGCGCTCCCGGGGAGGAATGCCGGACTACGACCATGTCAATCTTCATGGCTTCAATATTCTTAACCGTATCGATGAGGGTTTCCCCCTTTTTTACCGAACTGGTAGAAGCGGAGAAATTGACAATATCCGCCGAAAGCCGTTTTTCGGCCAGTTCGAAGGAAATGCGGGTGCGGGTGGATGGTTCGTAAAACAGGTTCACCACCGTCTTCCCCTGCAGAGTGGGCAGGCGCTTGATGGGCCGATCCAGAATCTCCCGAAAAGAACGAGCCGTATCCAGAATGGTAAGAATGTCCTCTTTGGTTGCACCATCCAGCCCCAGTAAATGTCTGCTACTTAATACCATGATGAACTCCGGTTATTTTCCATTGTTGAGTTTTTTCTGAAACGCCTGCTGTAGATTGTTGCATGCACACCGATCAAATCCCATTCAATCATTTGTTCGGGAATTACCCTCTGCTACCTGGCGCATCAGAATGTGCATGGACGCAATTTTTCTATCGGTGCGATTCATCTTCCTGACGTTCCACCAGCAATACGCGATCTTCTCCATCCACTTCCGAGAGCATCACCTTCACCTCTTCTCCGATGGAAGTGGGGATGTTTTTTCCCACAAAATCCGCTTTGATGGGGAGTTCCCGGTGACCCCGATCGACCAGTACCGCCAGATAAATGCGAGCGGGACGACCAAAGTCCA
>JALWDQ010000692.1:0-3036 GCA_027039625.1 Calditrichia bacterium
CAGTTGCGGGGTAACTAGGGTGTCGTCTTCCATTAAAGCAAAGAAATTGGCTACTCCGGCCTCTTCGATGTATTTATTTTCGCAGGGATCCAGATAGATGACATCGTCGAAGCCCTCTTTTTTCGCCTCTTTTTTGGGAGCCATGGTAACGGGATAATTGCACACCGCTTTGGCATCACCTGTCCCGTTGGGAGTAGCGCGGCTGATATTTTTGGCCGTCAGTTTCACCACGCCTAATTTCTCCTCCGCTTTATCGAAATAGGGGCCCACTGGGCTGGCATAGACGAAAAACAGATATTCCAGTGCAGCACGCACCCCCAGAAGGGGTTCGATGCCAATGCATACGGGACGCAAATACATGCTGCAACGCCCATCCTCGCTTTTCGGTACAAAATCCCGGTTGGCAATTACCGTCCGGCGGACGGCGTCCAGAAATTTTTCTTCGGGAATATCAGGAATGGCCAGCTTCTGCGCGCTGCGGCGGAAACGCCGGGCATTTTCTTCGGGACGAAACATCACAATATGTCCCTGTACACTGTAATACGCTTTCATCCCTTCGAAAATTCCCTGACCGTAATTCAAAATATTGGCAGCCGGAGAAAGGGCAATCTCGTGAAAATCCACAATAGCGCCCTTGTTCCAGCTACCGTTGCGGTAATAACTTTCGTACATCTTCATTTCGTGTGCGTACGGGTAAAGCGAAAAGGTCAAATCGTCGCAATTAATGGAGCGAGCCATGCATTGTCCTCCAATTGGAATGGTTCAATATTTGTAATATATTTACCTTTACCATTCAATTTAATGAGAATTGAATTTAAAATAAAAAGATTTTTCAGATTCTTCCAGGAAGGGTTCTGGGAGTGGTAAGTGGAAAGAAAGCGGCTCAAAAATGGGCACATTTCCGGATGATGAAAGCAAGTGAACCCGGAAGCAACGAGAAAGCACGTGGAGGTTGGGAATGCGTTGATTGAGATAAAAGCAAGATGGTGTAGATTAACAGGTTACCAGTTTGTCCATCTCCTCCTGTTTGCTATCGAACAGCTCCCGGTCCAGTTCGTAATGGTACTGCCGGGTGGTTTTTTTCACGAAATTGCGGTATTCTTTACTGGAGAAATAATCCTGCAAATCGCGGTTCAGTGGAATAATTTGCTCGGCGACGAACCATTTGAATGGCTTGTTGTTTTCGGTAACGCATTTTAGCTCAATAGCCCAAGAGACCGTGGCCAGGGAATAGCGAGAGAGCAAATCCCGTTCGATAGCTCTGCGTTTTGCTTCGTAAAGGGGATCCAGATATTTGAACTGGGGGCTGTACATCTGGGCGTTGTGAAAATGTTCCGGAACATTGAGTAGTCCCGCCAATCGCAGGCGTCCGGTCATGATAACCAGAATCTCCATCACCATATCGCCCATTCCCAGCCCGGGATATTTTTGTCCCGGCAGGCGGGGCTTTTCTGGGGTAAACTTTCCCCGGGGATGCTGCATGCACAACCACTCCACAGCCACCACCTCAAAATTGCGTCCGTAAATCCGCGAGGGGAAAGGCGGGTACACGGTGATATGTTTCCGTTTAACAATCAGCTCCCCCAGCAGATGCTGGTTGTCTTTTTTCTCGTAATAGATGGCGATGCGTTGTTTGTAAGGGTCGCGGGTATCGACCACCGTTTTGAAATGATCGTAGCCCCGTTTGCGCAATTCATCGTAAACGCCGTATTTTTCCAGCGCATAGCGAATTCCATCCGGGGAATAAAATCCCAGAAAAAAGGGCGAACTGCGCCCGCTGGGAGGTGCGCCCAGGATCTCCTCGAAATTCAAAGCCAGCTCTTTCTCCTGCAACCGACGCAATTGATGCGTGCTCAGGCGCCGGGAAATCCATTGGAGTCGAAAACGACGCTTGGACATATTCCCTTTACTTTCCTTTTTTCAATGCCCATTTAATGAAATTGTAATACACTTTCCAGCTCTCCGGCCCGTAGCCCCCGGCTCCCAGAATCGCCAAAGGTAACTTCTTCGCCCGCACTAAAGTGAAAACAAATTTATCCCGCTCCAGCATTCCCATTTCGCTAATATCGAAATCGCCCAGAGTGTCCTGAATATATGGGTCGCTGCCCGCTAGGTAAATAACCAACTCGGGACGAAATGTCCGGAACACTTCGGGAAGATGCTCCTTCAGAACACGCAGGTATTCCTCATCTTTTACATGAGAAGGCAGCTCAATATCCAGGTTGTTGATCTTTCGGGTACAATCCACCCAGCTTTCGGCATGGATGGAAAATGTAAACACCGACTCATCTTCTTTGAAAAAGAGCAAATTCCCGTTACCCTGGTGGTAGTCCAGATCCACAATCAGAATGCGCTCGGCCTTCTTTTGCAACTGTATTTTGCGAATGGCAATGGCAACATCGTTAATCAGGCAAAAACCTTCGGCACGGTCTGGATGAGCATGGTGGTAACCGCCGCCCAGGTTAAATACGGGATTTCCATGGTCCAGGGTGTACTGGGTGGCCAGAACGGTTCCTCCCGCCACATAACGAAAGTATTCGAAGATGTACTCATCCCAGGGATTCACGAAATCCAGATTCAGGATTTCGCCGACGTAGAGGGGATTTTTCAATCGGTTTAAATACTCCCGAGTATGCACCAGGAGTAAATCTTCATCGCTTAATCGCGGTGCTTTTAGCACATCCTTCCGGCGAATGAGATGTTCCTTAATCAATTGATCGCGAATTTTTTTAAATTTCATAACATCGAAGGATTGGCGGGAATCGCGGGAGTGGATTGCCGTCATGTATTCGTTACGATACACAATTTTGCAGCATTTTCTTCTGAACCACCACATGGGAGCCCTTTCTTCAGCCCCGGAAATATAGGTGCGATTTGGGCAGGGTGCAATATGGGGATAAAATGGTGAGCAATGCCAAACCAAAACTTGCTTTAGAAAAATAGTTGGGTTAAAGCTCTATGAGAAGGAGGTTTTTCCATATTCTCTTCCGGTTGTATTATAAATATTCTTCGCCTCGCCTGCTGCAAGATTTTAAA
>JALWDQ010000693.1:0-3033 GCA_027039625.1 Calditrichia bacterium
CGCCAATATGACGCGGGAGGATTTGTACGATACCACTGCCTTCAATCCCGATTCGGAATTCATTAAAACCGTTCACCTGGAACCCGGAATTGTAGATCCCAACACCGGTTTCGTAATCCAGGCTCGAGAGAATGAAGTCCCCCTGGAACTGACCAAAAAAGAGCTGCTCCTTTTTAAGCGTTATCCTCTTCGGGTGGGATTTCTAATCGAATTTCAGAACACAGAAGGGAGTGTGCTGGTAAGCGGAAACGATTATATGGAAGTTTCCGGGAAATTTCAATTTGATATCCTGGTCCATGAAAAGGAATAGATGAATGAAACAGTTTTCTTTCATATTTTTTGGGATTGTACTTTCCGTTGCCTTGGTTTGGGCACAGGGCATGGTGGATGCTCGCTATCTGGGGATGGCCGAAAGCAGCATTGCTATTGCCGAAGGTGCCGAAATTGCCAACGGAAATCCCGCACTTCTGGCAGTCCCGCATGATTTCTCGTTTGAACTCCACCTCATCTCTCTGCACGCGATGGCTCATAACAACAGTTTCAGTTTAAACGATTACAACCGCTATTTCACCACCGGGGATTCTCTAACCTCTCAGGACATCGATGATTTATTAGGGAAAATTCCCACGAGTGGTTATCAGGCTTTTTCGCTGGGAGAAGCAAAAGCCTTGTCTTTTTACTTCAAATCAATATTATTCTCCATCACCGGTATGGGAAGCGGAAAAGTGACCATCCCCAAAGCCTATTTCGAGCTGCCGTTCCGCGGTAATGCCAACGGGAAGGACTACTTTTTCGATTCCATCAGCGGTTTGGGTTGGGCTGCTGCTTCGTTGAACTTCAGCATCGGTTTCCCGATGACGCAATATTTTGGCGGAATATTCGACTTTGCATCCGTGGGAGTTACCGGGAAATACATTACCGGAATTGAATACGCCCGCATTCTGGAATCCTCAGGACAACTTATTACCGAGGATGATTATATTTCTGTGGAAGAGAGCATCCGTTTGCTTACCAGCGAAGGCGGAAAAGGATTCTCCTTCGACATGGGAGCATTTGCCACATTCCGGCAAAAATGGGCCTTTTCCTTCCACGTGATTAATTTGCTGGGCGGAATTAACTGGAATAAAAACAACACCATTTACTTTTACCAGTACCAGATTGATACCATCCAGGCCAATAATCTGGATAGTCTGGATGCCTACACCCAGGAGGTGGATACTTCCTATGCTGCAGGCGGTTTCCACACCGGCATCCCCCAGGTTCTGAATTTCGCCCTAGCCTATCAGTTACGCCCCAATTTAACCCTGACCGCTGCCTGGATGCAGGGATTGAATAATGAAATGAACAACACCACCCGTCCCTATGTGGCAGTGGGCACAGAGTATCGCCCTCTTCCTTTACTCCCCCTGCGTGCTGGGCTCGGTGTGGGAGGTCGTTTCGGCATGGTGCTGGGGCTGGGATTCGGAGTGGATTTGAAATATTTTCAGCTCAATCTCAGTTACCTGAACCACAATTTTAAATGGTTCTACAACAGCAAGAGCATGGATCTGGCCATCAGTGCCCAATTCCGATTGTAGGAAAGGTTATACCACAATCGCACCTGTGGAAGCGCATGAACGGTTTTCATTTCAACCAGCGGTTTATTTTTCTTCTCACCTTTCTTTTTCTGACATACAGCGGGCTACTCCGGGCACGGGAAAAAAGTTTTACTTTTGGGAATCCCCCAACACGCTGGCACATCAAACACTCTAGAAAACCGAAAGCCCCGGGCCCCAACCTGTGGTCTGCTCGCAAAAGCAACGTGTTTCTGGATGAGAGAGGTTTTTTACACCTCAAAACGACTCCCTCTTCCCACGGCTGGAAATGCGCTGAGGTTTTTACCGACTATCGATTTGGCTACGGAGAATACACATTTTACCTGATTGGCAATTTTACCCGTTTCCATCCCCAACTGGTTCTGGGGTTATTTCTTTACCGGAACGACCATTCCGAAATCGATATCGAATTCTCCCGCTGGGGGAAGAGCCGCCAGGATTCGCTGGGAATGTTTACCATCCACTGGCGGGATTCTCTGGGAACCGACCGCAAAATAAGCCAGAAATTTCCGGTACACCTTTCCGGAGATAATCCGTACGTCACCTTCAAAATAAAATGGTTCCCAGATTCGGTGATTTTTCAGGGTTACCGCGGGCATTACCCGCAGCTACCTTCCCCCGGCGCGCTGATTGCGCACGCCTCTCTGCATCCTTTCCACACAGTAGCAGACAATTCTCCGAAAAAAATCGTGATGAACCTGTATTGGTACCGGGGAAAATCGCCTGCTCCCGAAACAACCCGGGAATACGAAATCATCATCCGGGATGTGTGGTTCCGACCGTTTTCCACAGAAGAGCTTCGGGAAAGCCAGTAAAGCCCTCCTCTACACGAATTTCTTCCACAAATGTAAAAAAACAGGATATCCGTCTTTCAACTCAGGAATGAGTCTACCGGCGGGAAAGATATTTATTCACGGAAAGCATACTTCCCATCCAGCCCAGGAAAAGGCCAACCAAAAATATTGACAGATAGAAATGAGGTGGCAGGACTACTTCCGGGAAAATGACCTTCCGTACAAATTTCACCAAAAAGAAAAGTACGCCCAGGGCAAGCAGGCTGCCCAATGCTCCCTGAATCAATCCCTCCACTAAAAAAGGGCTTTTGATAAAGCGCCGCGTGGCCCCCACCAGTTCCATGATATGGATAATGTCCCGGCGAGAATGAATGGAGAGGCGGATGGTATTGTAAATCAGAATAACGATAATTACCAGCGTTAATAGCACCAATCCCAGAGACACAATAACAATAATTGCCGAATATTTGTTAATGAAGTTTACAATTTCCTTCTGGTAAACCACCTCCTGAATTCCCTTTAAAGAGGAGATAGACTTCACGAAATTTTCCAGCAGTGCGGGAGAAGAAAATTCGGGTTTCAGGGTGATGCGAAACGAAGGGGGCAAGGGGTTTTTCTCCAGAACCTGGCTGATATCGATATCG
>JALWDQ010000694.1:0-9563 GCA_027039625.1 Calditrichia bacterium
GCCCGCGCCAGGGAGTGGGAGGAAATGGGGTTGGTGGTTACCGCAAAAGCAATCAGAATCAGCATCTGCCAGAACCACTCCGTATGGTACAGTCCGATTCCCAGAAGGGTAAGAATACTGCCAAGGGTGGTGGATTTGGTTCCCGCCTGCATGCGATTATACAGGTCGGGCATGCGCAGAACCCCCAGCGCCCCTAAAAACAGAAACAGCGAACCAACGAGGGCAATGATGGCACCCAGAAGATGAATGGCTTCCATTACAACCCTCCTTCCAGATATCGTGCCACTGCTACCACACCTAAAAAGCTCAAAATGCCGTACACCAGCGCCACATCCAGATAAATTACCCGATTGGTGAAGAGGGCAATAAACACAATCAGAGAGATGGAGATGATGGTGAGGGTGTCCAGCGCCACGGTGCGGTCTGCCGCGGTGGGTCCCAGCACAAAGCGAATGCTGGCAACAATGACCCCCAATAGCGCTATAATGCTGGCCAGTTGAATGAGTAAATCAGCCAAAGATAACCTCCAGATATTTTTCGAACCCGGCAACGATTTTCTCCGTTGCCCCTTCTTCTTCCATCGCGGTCACGTCAATCCAGTGGATGTAGTAGTGGTCGCCCTTGACGTCCACGGAGAGGGTTCCCGGCGTCAGCGTGATGGAGTTAGCCAGAATCATGCGGCCAATGGGCGATTTTAGCCGGGTTTTCACCACCACAATGCCGGGGTTAATGGGGATTTTCGGTTGCACCACCCGGCGTGCCACATCCAGGTTGGATTTGACAATTGCCACAAACAGGTAACCGATGTAAGCAATGGAATAGGCAATTTTTTTCGGGGTGATGCGGGGAAATCGGCTGGTGCGCACAAACAGCGCGGAGCTCACCAGCGCCAGCGCGCCAATCACCGCCAGATTGCCCGTATCGGTGGTGTGGGTCCAGGCCACATAAAACACCACCAGCACCACCGCCACCAGAATGACTACGATGAATTTTTCCAGCGAAGATCCTGCTTTTTCAACCATACTTTATTCCTTCTGCAGGGTTCATCCGTTTAATTCGTCTTCATGAACCTCAATCCATTTATCGATTGCTTCAATCAACCGTTCAATTGCATCCACCACCGGCTGGCGAAATTGCGGTTCAATCTGTTCCAGAATTTTTGCGTGCAGTTCCAGCGAGGTTTGCCGGATTTGCTGCACCATGTCTTTACCCGTTTCGGTAAGGAAAACATCCACGCTGCGGCGGTCTTCCGGAGAAATTTTGCGCAATACCAGCCCTTTTTCTTCCAGGGATGTCACAATCCGGGTTACCCCTCCGGGAGTAATGTCCAGCTTCTCTGCCAGTTCCTTTACTCCCAGCGCATCGTGGGTAAAAAATTGCACCAGTGCATTAAATTCGGCAATGGAAATACCTAATTTTTTCACAAAGTACAGATCTTTGAGGGCACATTTCTGCCGGAGGGTGAAGATTAGTTCCGACATCCGTTCGGAAAGAGAGCTTGTGACATCCATCCTTTGACACCCTAAAAAATTGAGTGGCTAAAATATTAAGTTGCTCAATAATTGTCAATACAAAAAAAATTTTTTGTGAAAAGAAGAACTCGCTTTCTAATAATAAAGAAAGCTTTCCTGGGTAAACATAATCTTGTGCTGACATCCGAATTGGCAGAAAGGAATTTTCGAATGAATATTTTTACTTAAAGAAATTTTTCATTATATTGCACAGGCAAATCATGTGAAAAAGAAAGGAGAGCATCATGAATAAACAGCAATTACAGGAGATTATCGATTTTGCGATTCAACGAGAGCAGGATGCGGCCGATTTTTACCGTGATCTGGCCAGGCGAGTCAACAATAAAACCATTGCAAAGGAATTACTGGATTTTGCCGAGATTGAAATGGGACACAAGCGCAAATTGCAGAATCTGGATCTGGAAAAAGCGGTGAGCAAAACACCGAAAGAAGTGATGAATTTAAAAATTGTGGATTACATGGTAAAACAGGAACCCAAGCCGGATATGGATTGGCAGGATGTTATTGCTATCGCCATGCAGCGAGAAATTAAATCCATGGAGCTGTACCGCGATTTGGCTCAACAGGTGGAAGATCCCGAGGTAAAAAACCTTCTGGAGAACCTCAGTGCCGAAGAAGCCGAGCACAAACTCTATTTTGAGCGGCTCTGGGATGAAGAAGTCCTTTTAGAAAATTAAACCCTGTTCGATAAAATCCGATGAATGGAAAAGGAAGAGCGGCACCAGCAGGCAATGCTCTTCCTTTTTTATTGAATCCAAAGACGTGTGCAATCCAGTGCGAGGGAGTAATGAAACAACGGTTTATTTTTCTCCTGCTTCTCCTGCTTCCGTTACTGGGTCAAACCCGGATCGCTTTTCTGGTGATTGGGGACTGGGGGCGTAAAGGGGATTCCCATCAGAAGGAAGTTGCGGAGCAGATGGGAATTACCGCCAAAGAATTGCAATGCGATTTTGTGATTTCCACAGGGGACAATTTTTACAGCAAAGGGGTTAAAAGTACGCACGATTCCCATTGGCGGAAATCATTCGAACAGGTGTACGATGCTCCCTCCCTTCACATCCCCTGGTACGTGGTTCTGGGTAACCACGACTACAAAGGAAATATTCAGGCGCAAATTGAGTACAGTGGGACGAGTTCCCGCTGGCGCATGCCTGCCCGCTACTTCCGCATCACAAAGAGCGTGGACGATAGCACCACGGCCTTATTTGTGTTTCTGGATACCAACGAACTGGTGCATCCCCGTAAATGGCATCATCCCGAAAGACAATGGCATTGGCTTCAGCAGGTGTTGGATTCCTCGCGCGCTCGCTGGAAATTTGTCATCGGGCATCACCCGGTGTATTCGGGAAGTCCGTACCATGGAAATAACTCCACACTCATTCAGCGGCTTGCCCCTTTGCTGGAAAAATACGGGGTTCAGATTTATTTTTGTGGGCACGATCATGACCTTCAGTACCTGAAACCGCCCGGTTCCGTACACTATGTTGTTTCCGGTGCCGGCTCCCGGGTGCGAGAAACCGGTCGAATTCCCTGGACGCGTTTTAGCGCCAGCCGTAGTGGATTTGTCGCCGTGGTGCTCAATGCCCGTTCAGCTACAATATTTTTTATTGATAAAAAGGGGAAACAATTGTACCGTACGGAAATCCCCCAACAGGAGTGAGGTTAGTGATTCAGTTCGTGCACCTGTCTTAAAAAAGTTACCAGATCCTCCCGGCTCAGTACCCCAACCAGGTTTCCATCCTGAATCACCGGCAATTGGTTCACCCCGTCCTGATCCATCTCCTTTAAAGCCTCCCAGAGGCTGGTATCGGGAGTAATCCACTTCAATTGGGACAAGGGGATCATCACCTCTTCGGCGGTGGTATTCGCCCAATCTTCCTGAGGAATTTTCTTCAGGTGATGGAGGGTTAACATGCCCACCAGCTGCTCTCCCTTCATCACAATCAAATATCGACGTCCCTCCCCCAGAATGTGTTCTCGTACCAGATCCAGCAAAGTAGAATTGGCGGGAATAATTCGGTAATAGCGATTCATCGCCCGGGCTACGGGGACATGGCTGAGGACGTCCCGTAATTCCTGCTGGTGAATCTGCGAGGCAGCCGCACTTTCCAGAAACCATCCGATGAAAATCGTCCACAGGCCATCGGCAACACGACCAGCAAAAATTTGCATGACTCCTACAAAAATAAACAGGAAGGCAATAAACCGCCCCACCGTCCCTGCAATGACCGTGGATTTGCGGAGATTCCGGGTAACTCCCCAGATAATGGCTCGAAAGATGCGTCCGCCATCCAGAGGAAATCCGGGAATTAGATTAAACAGTGCCAGAATCAGGTTAATAAAAGCCAGATACTTTACGATGGCAAAGAGAGCCGTTTGGGAGGAAAAGAGGGGTTGCACAAAATGGAAAAACGCTCCTAATGCAAAACTCACCAGAGGCCCTGCCAGAGCAATCCAGAATTCCGACCAGGCACTGGGTGGTTCTCCCACAATTTCTGCCACACCTCCAAATACGAATAAGGTAATCCGTCGTACCGGAAGTTTGAACCTCCGTGCTACCAGAGAATGCCCCAATTCATGGAGTAACACACTTACAAACAACATGACGGAAGTCACCGTACCGGCAAGCCAGTATTCCCACACCGGCCAGTGTTTGAATTCCGCCGGGAAATAATCCACAGCCAGCATCCAGCTTAATAATACGAAAATAAGAAACCATGAATAGTCCAAACCAATAGGGATTCCCAGAATCCTTCCCAAAAAAATATTTTGTCGATTCATCATTTTCCCATTCAAGAATTTGGTTTTTGTTTCCGATAATTAAAAAAATCGAAAGTTTCAATTATATTAAAAACATAGTCACGGCATTGTTTTTTTCAGATAAAAAACTTAATTTATTTTTACCTTAACGAATGGAACATCCATTCGAAAATAAAAATCATGGCCGTATGCTTTTCAATTTTATGAAAGATTTAGAAAATATTCAATAGTTATTAAATGTGATATGTAACAAATAAAGAGCAAAATTATTTGATATTATAATTTACAAATTGGTCAGTTATCTTTACAGAAAGAGCAACGCGTGAGGCGTAAATGTAGGAATTTCTAAGTCGGATTGTTCTATAAGATTAAACATGATATTACAGGAAAGAATTAATAAAAAGGATAGGTCATGGTATGGAACTTGTTTAAATCATCATCCCTTTCTTCCCTGAAACGGGCGCTATCTTCCGGGAAAGAAGAAGGTACCATGAAGCCTGAATCTAAATCTGGAGAAGCGAAGAAAAAGGAAGGGGATAAATCTCCTCCTAAATTAACATTAAAACGGGCAGATCGGGAGCCACCTCAAGGAGCAAAGAAAAAGCCTGCCGAGAAGCCTCAGGCCAATGTGGCCCAAAAAAAACCAACAGAAAAAAAGAGTGATGCACAACCAGAACTAATAAAAAAAGAAAGGAGATCTAATATGGCTCAAACAATTGCAGAGCGTCTGGAACAGGTGCTAAAAAATCTGGAGATTGTATCGCCAGATATTGAAGGTACAGCCATAGCCAGCGGGGATGGTTTAATTATTGCATCAAATCTGCCCCCGGGTGTAGATGAGGATCGAGTGGGTGCGATGAGTGCCGCAATTTCCGCTCTGGGAGAACGGAGTGCCGCCGAACTCAACCGCGGTGAAGTCCTTCAGGTGTACGTAAAAGGAAAACGTGGTTACGTAGTACTCACCAATATTGGCTCGGAGGCCGTATTGATTGCTATGACCAATGATCGGGTCAAGTTAGGTTTGTTGTTCTATGAATTAAATCGCGCGGTAGATGAAATTAAGAACATTATCTAGGTGCCCTGAAGGAACCAACAAGGATGCATCTTGTCTGGTTAAAAGAGTATATTGACTGAAGGAGAGACTATGGCACAATTAACATTATTCGAAGATCAGAACCACCGGAATATTCTATTAGAGGATTACGCCACCGGGGAAATGGTACCTTCCAATCAGCATCTTATTATCCACCGAGGACAGGCCATGTTGCTGGATCCCGGTGGCCACAAGATACACAGTAAACTATTCGCCGACATTTCCGGTATGATCTCGCCCAACAATCTAAAATTTTTATTCTTTTCCCATCAGGATCCCGACATTATTGCCTCCGCCAACTTCTGGTTGATGATGACCAACGCCATTGCTTACATCTCTGAATTGTGGATTCGCTTCATTCCCCATTTTGGAGTGGATCGCCTGGTCATCAATAAAATCAAAACAATACCCGATACCGGCATGCGCCTGAACCTGGGAGACCTGACGCTGCTCATCATCCCGGCTCATTTTATGCATTCACCGGGAAATTTTCAGGTGTACGATCCCTATTCCAAAACTCTTTATTCAGGTGACTTGGGAGCTTCTCTGGGGACGGATTACAAAATTGTTCCGGATTTCGACAGCCATATCCAGTATATGGAAGGTTTTCATAAACGGTACATCTTTTCCAACAAATTGCTCCGACTATGGGCAAAAATGGTACGTCAGCTTCCCATCGAAACCATTGCACCTCAGCATGGAGCTATGTTTAAAGGCAAAAAAATGGTCGAGCGATTCATCAATTGGGTAGAAAATTTGAGTTGTGGTCTGGATATCATGGAAAATGTGTTCAAATTGCCCTGATAAAGATAAACCCTGCTTTTAAAACAATCTTTTTCTGAGTACTTTACACCCCGGATGCGATAACGTATCCGGGGTTTGTGTTATTGGAATATTGCCAGTTGAAATCTCCTAAAAATTGAAGAAATATCTTTCTCGTTTTGAAATGGCAAGTTCCGAAGGTACTTTCTTATCTCAAAAATCCTTTTATTTACAAAGGAGCCATTATGCATCTGGTAATTCTTCACGGATATTTGCTTCAGGGAACCGGTTCCAATATTTACGTGGCCAATATTGCCCGGGCCTGGAAGGCGTTAGGGCATGCCGTAACTGTGGTGTGTCAGGAACGCCAGGCCGGGTCGCTACCGTTTGTGGATGAGTTTGTTGCCCCGGGAGAAGCGCTTCCCGAACTTCCCCCTGCACCGGGAACGATTCGAGTGGTGGTGCCCGATATTAACGATTTACTTCCGGTGTATGTGATGGATCGCTACGAAGGTTACACTGTCAAACTGATACCGGAGATGAGTTCAGAAGAAATGGAAACCCACATTCAGCTAACCGCTCGTACTTTGCGGGAGGTGGTTGAACAGGGTGCCGGGCTGGTGCTGGCAAACCACGTGCTGTTCGGCCCGGTAATCGCCCGCCGCGCCCTGGAGGGCAGCAACGTGCCGTATCGAGTGAAAATCCACGGCAGTGCCATTGAATATACTCTGGTACCTCACCCGGAGCTTATGCCTTACGCGGTGGAGGGCCTCTCCGGGGCAGAAACGATTTTTGTAGGTACCCGCTACGTCCGGGATCGAGTGCGGGAGGTTTTTGCATCGTTTGCCGAAGAAATCGGTCTGGCGGAAAAACTGCGCATCGTGCCGCCGGGAATGGATCCCCGGTTGTTCGATTTACCCGAAAGTCTGGAGGCAAATCAGCAGCGGTTTTTGGAGAAAGTGCGGGCGCGCATTCGGGAAAACCCTGCGGGCCGGAAGCATCCTGCCCTGCCTGACACCCGGCAATTAACGGGAGAAGCGTTGCACCGGGAACTGCTGGCACTGGCAGATAGTTACGACCAGCGGGCTACGGATGCTAATCTTCCGGAAAAATGGCTCCCTTTGCGGGAAGAGGAACCGCTAATTCTCTATTTTGGCAAATTTATTCCGGCGAAAGGCGTCGGCGAGATTGTGCTGGCCATTCCCCGCATTCTGGAACGCATTCCCCAGGCGCGGATTGTCTTTGTGGGATTTGGTGCCTATCGAGAACATCTGGAAGGGATGATCCGGGCATTAAGGGAAGGGGACGAAGCGGCCTTCCGCGCATTTGCCCTGGCGGGTAACTTCGTGGAAGACCAGAATCCGCAGCGCTGGTTTCGCCCCCTTTCTCCACAGGAAGCCAGCCACATTACCGTTACCGGAATTCTGGATCACGACACTCTGCGAGATCTCCTTCCCCTGGCCAGCCTGGTGTTGGTACCCAGCAAATGGCCGGAGGCGTTTGGCATGGTGGCGGTGGAAGCCATGGCTGCCGGGGTGCTGCCCCTCTGTAACTACCACGCGGGTTTAAAGGACGTGGTGGATGTAGTGAAGCAGGATGAACCGGCTCTGGCCGAACTGATGAAGTTAGACCGCCAGCATTTTGTGGAAGAACTACCCGAGAGAATCGAAACTGCCCTGCGTTTTCTTTATCCCGAGGGCTTTCGGGAGCACCTGCAACGCCACAACGTTGCCCGACGACTCAGACAGATTGCTGTGGAACATTTCTCCTGGGAAGGCATTGCCCGGCAGTTGCTCCAAGTCCCCGGCACCTCGTTGCTCCAAGTCCCCGGCACCTCTTAGGTGTCGGGGACTTTTTGTACTTGCATTCTTTTAATATTACCTGTAAATTTTAAAACCATGATTGAAAATTTACAGAAATATCGCTTTTTGCGCGACTACCTCCCGACCCCGCCCAAAAAACGCATTGTACTGATTACAGGAGCGCGACAAACCGGGAAAACGACTTTAGCACGGAAGGTATATTCCGAGTTAAATTACCTCAATTTAGATGCCCCGGAAAACAGACAAATCGTGCGCGAAATCCCTTCCGCCTCCTGGGGAAGTGACGTTGGGATAGCTGTGATTGACGAAGCACAAAAAGAACCCGTCGTGTTCGAGAAAATTAAATACGCTTTCGACGCTGGCGATATTGATTTTCAAGTACTTTTAGGTTCCAGTCAAATTCAGTTGATTAAGCGGATTCGAGAATCCCTGGCTGGACGGGTGTTTATTTATGAACTCTGGCCGCTTATGATGAAAGAACTGCTGATTAACGAAGGGGAAAAAGAAGTAACCCCACCATTGGTCGATCGTCTGTTTTCTGAAGATTCCCTCGAAGAGATTTTCTCCCGGGTACCAGCCACTATGTTCGACCAGGACTTTGCCCAACGTAGAGCGGCGGAAGATCATTTATTACGCTGGGGCGGAATGCCCGCGCTTCTTGCTCTGGAAGAAACAGAACGATCGAAATGGTTAAGAGACTATGAATTCACTTATCTGGAAAGAGACCTCGCCGATTTAGCTCGCTTAAACGATCTGTTACCCTTTCGGAAAATGCAAAAATTAACCGCTTTACGCTCGGCAAATTTATTAAATTATTCCGAATTAGCCCGGGATGCAGGTATCTCGACCCAAACAGCACGGAATTATTTGCAATACCTGCAAATCTCTTATCAGGTGATTTTGCTTCAACCGTACTACCGGAATTTAACCAGTTCCGTGGTAAAAACACCCAAAGTGTACTGGCTGGACGTGGGGCTCTTGCGCACACTAACGGGATTTGAAGGAGAGGTTTCCGGCGCAATTTACGAAACCATGGTAGTTGGTGAACTATTCAAATGGATGCGCACCACTCAAAAAAACGGTGAGTTATATTTTTACCGCACCCGATCCGGTTTGGAAGTGGATTTACTGCTACAGACTCCTTCGGGCGTAACGGGTATGGAAATTAAAGCCCGCGAGCAGGTATTCCCTTCCGATGCCACTTCTCTGAAAAAATTAGCAGGTGCATTAAAAGATCAGTGGCGGGGCGGAATAATCATTTATCGTGGGAACCGCATATTTAAGATGGGTGAACTGCAGATCTGGGCAGTGCCCTCCTGGCGATTATTTAGTTAAATCGAAAACCAGTGATTCAGCTTAATTAAAAACACATTATCCCCGGGAACCTGAAAGAGATCTCTCAAATCGCGATTCATAGAAAAATCCCCGTAGCCATCCACACCGGTGCGCCCCTGAGACCACACCAAATAGAGCAGCGAACCCGGCGCATATTCCCAGCGAATCACCAGATTAGAACGAAACTGCTTGAAATTAAAATCGGGGTTTCCGATGGTATAATCCACTGTACCATCCCGATCTTCATCTATCCGATAC
>JALWDQ010000695.1:0-3019 GCA_027039625.1 Calditrichia bacterium
GATTTCGTTTTAAATTTTCCATTTTTCATTTCAAATGGGAAATCTTTCACCCCAGCTGCGGTGGGGTTTAGAATGAAGAAACCGCCACCCCTGTTATTCTGAGCGGAGCGTCAGCGGAACGAAGAATCTCTTTGCCATGCCTAAAATGCTTTGCTGATTTTTCAGCCGACCGAACGCGAAGCGTTTGCACATGGGTAACCCGGGGCAAAGCCCTAGGGAAAAGAATGTCCAAAATTAAGCTCTGAAGGGGCGTCACAATTAGATACTTTCTTTAATTTTCCTTCTATCCAGAATTTCTTCTGTGCTTTCAGTGTCCTCTGTGGTTGCAAAATCCTGTTTTATCCTGTAAATCTTGTCAAAAAAATCTTTGTAGGAAAATTCCCGCCAAAATCCATTTCTCATTTTGCATTAATTTAACCGCCAAGAACGCGAAGAAGTCGCTAAGGGCGCAGAGAATTTTTCATATTTGCAGTCACTCTGCGGTTTTAGCGTATCCTTTGCGATCGTTGCGGTTTTTTTATAAAAATATTTTCATCCGGTTCATTTGATCAAAATAAACCCTGAAAGGACATCACAATTAGATACTTTCTTTAATTTTCCTTCTATCCAGAATTTCTTCTATGCTTTCAATGTCCTCTGTGGTTTTAATTCCTTCTGTGGTTTACCCCCTACTCACTCCCATTAAAACCGCACTTCCCGGAAAAATCGAGGTATTCTACCTGGACAAAAAATTTCCGCTAATTACTTGGATAATTGAAAAATGATGAGTATATTAAATTAACAATAATGTTAATGAATTGTATTCATGAAGATACTTCGATTAAACAAAATTGGCAAACCTTATTTCCATGTGCAGGACCTTGCCCGGGCCTTCGGTTTACAACCCGCTTCAGCCAGGGTGGTTGCCAGCCGTTACGTCAAAGCCGGTTTGCTTCTCCGCCTTAAACGGGATATGTACGTTCGAGCAGAACGTTGGCCCTTTCTCAACCAGGAAGAAAAATTTCAACTGGCCAATTTACTCCAGTCCCCTTCCTACATATCCCTGCTCACCGCCCTGTCCTGGTACGAAATTTCCACTCAAATACCCCAGGACTACATCGAATCCGTGGCATTGAAACGCACCAAAAAGATACAGGTACAAAATACCGTTTTTCAATATCTGAAAATTAAAAAATCATTGTATTTTGGGTTTGTCCGGCGCCAGCGATTTTTCATTGCCGAACCAGAAAAGGCTTTTCTGGATGCGCTCTACCTTTTCACTCTGGGAAGATATTTTTTAGACCTGGATGCGCTCGACTTCAGCAGATTTGATTGGGAAAAAATAAAACGGTGGTTACCTCAATTTCCACCTGCGGTTCAAAAAAAGGTATTGGCTTATGAACCCACTGGAACAGCATGAAATTTTCGAGATGGAAGTCCTGGAACTTTTAAAAAGCTCCCGAATTCTGGAGCAATTGATTTTTGGGGGTGGCACCATGCTTCGTCTCTGTCATGAGCTGCCCCGATACTCAGTGGATTTGGATTTCTGGAAATCGAAAAATATAGACGATACGCAACTCCTGAGAAGGCTGCAATCTCACTTGGGGAAACACTACGAGGTCACTGATGCTCAATTAAAATATTTCACCATATTGGTTGAAATGCGCTCACCACGATTTCCGCGTCGGCTTAAAATTGAAATTCGGCGGGAACAAAGGGATTGGGAGGTTGAAGACAAAATCGCTTTTTCTCCTTTCAGTACCATCCAGGTGTTGCTGCGTGCCCATACGCTGCAGCAAACCTTGAGGAATAAATTAGAGGCATTTTTAGACCGCGGTGCCATTAGGGATGCTTTTGATCTGGAGTTTATTCTACGCCAGGGCGTCCTGCTCCCCCAGCTTGCCCCAGAACAGAAACAACAATTGTTAGAGCGAATACACCAATTCAAACCCCGGGATTTTAAAGTGACTCTTGGTTCTGTGATTCCTGGCGATTTAAGGGACTATTACACGCAAAATGGATTTCGCTTCCTGGAGGAGAAAATTTTAAAAGGCGCCTCTATCTAAGGGATTCAACATTCCACTTAGTTCTTTCAGAGCTCTAAATAACGCGTTAGTTTATCTTCCCCAGAGCTTCATCCTGGACTGCATGCGTTTGACTCCTTCGGGGTCTTTGTTTTCAAAAAAGTCTGTAAAATTGTGTGGAAATAAAAATATCAGGAAGAAACCGATTCGAGCGCGAAAGGCTCGCACATGCACAGCATCCTGTTGGATAGGTAGTCCGGGGCGAAACCCCGGGTAAAAGAACATTCATCAACATACCAAGCCCTGTTTTCCAGGGAACCTTACGGGAAAAGGGCGTCACGTAAAAATCCGTTGGATGCTGCACAAAGAAATTAATCGCAAAGATCGACAAGATAGCGCAAAGTTCGCTACGAAATCCCAAATTCCAAATAACAAATCCCAATTAACAAATTTCAAATCCCCAAAACCGCCACGGACGCTACGAACGCAACGAAAGATATGATTAAGGTAAATAATTTTTGCGTGCTGCTTGCGGTGTTCCTTGCTGGCGGTTAAAAAACTAATCGCAACATTTTTGGTTCTTTGCTCTGCTCAATAATAACAGAGTGTGGTAACCTGTCAAGCTGATGCTTCTGCTTTGGCCGAAGAAAAAGCATCACAAGCATGGTAAAAAGGATTGAAAAAGCGCAGGAGATTCTTCACCCCGCCTGCGGCGGGGTTCGGAATGACAGAAACACCACCCCCTGTCATTCTGAGGAGTCCCGCAACGCGGGACGACGAAGAATCTCTATTTCTCTTCGTTCCAATGGTAAGAGATTCTTCACCCTCGCTACAAGCGAGGGTTCAGAATGACAGAAACACCGCCACCCTGTCATTCTGAGCGGAGCGCCAGCGGAGCGAAGAATCTCGATTGTTGTGTTTTGTTTGATTAACCTTCGGTAAAAAACAGAGCGCAACGCGCTCGGACAGGGATAGCCCGGGGCGCTGCCCCGGAAAAGGCGTCCCGTATGGGACGG
>JALWDQ010000696.1:0-3017 GCA_027039625.1 Calditrichia bacterium
ATATCTGGAAGAACACCACCCCGTATTTGTGCATCGGGATTTCCAAACCAGCAACATCTTTTTTGATGCCGAAAATCCCCGGGAGCCATTTCAAATCATCGATTTTCAGGATGCCCGCAGTGGTACCTACATTTACGACATCGTATCGCTGGCTTTCGATTCCTACATCGACCTGCCCACCGATTTCCGGCGACACCTGCTGGATGAATTTTACCGAAAACACCCCATTCTTCCCCAGCTCTACCAGCCGGAGGAATATCGGAAGCGAGTGGATTACACCATCGTTCAGCGCAAACTCCATGATGCCGGTTCCTTCGTGCGCGCCTACAAAAATCTGGACAACCCCGATTTTCTGCCCTATATTGAAGAAGCCCTGCAGATGGCTCTGAAGGTGATGGAACAATATCCCGAGCTTCAGAAAGCGATGCCATTGTTTCAGAAATAAAAGATGAAAACCCATCTTAACATATAGCAGGTAGGCATCATGTTTAAAACGGTTATTTATAAGCTGGAAGGGGTTTTGCTGGACGATGAAACCCTGCGTTTTAAATTTTACGAACTCCTCTGGTTCTACCTGCGGCGGAAGAAAGAATTTCGCGATTTCGAGAGCGTGTTACGTTTGCGGGAAAAGCTTGCCCACACCCGGACGGTTCGGCAGCCATACCTCAAAATTGCCCAACAGTTTTTATCGAAAAGTGATTTTCAGCGGTTCCAGCAGGAAATCAAAATATTCAGCACGCGGTATTACCACTATTTTGTGCGTCTAATTCCGGGGATGAAAGAATTAATAAGCACCACCGGTTATTATTATCGAAATGTGCTTTTTGCCCGGGATGCTTTTTCGTTAAAAGAGGCACTGCAGCGGTATTCCCTGCGATTGTATTTCCGCCATGCTGAGGCGGGATTTAACGTAAACGATCCGGAAACGCTGGAAGCTATTTTTCGCAAGATTCTGGAGAAAACGAAGACCTCCGCAAATGAAGCCATTCTGGTAAGCAATACTCAGGTTCCTGAAATTGCCGTTGCCAATCGCATGGGTATGTACTCCATTCAGGTTCAGTTTAAAACAGAAAATCTGGGAGCTTCTCTGCTGGAACATCGGCATCGGCTTTATTTAAAATCGCTGGAGAAGTTTCCGGAAGACCTACCCCAGGCAGGATTGTTTCATCGTTTTCTGGCACGTCCGCGCCAGATTGTGCGCAGTCCGCAGGAGCTGGCGCGCAGCCTGCAAAAATTGGCCAGCGAGGCACCACCGGCGCCGGAAAAAATACCTGCCACAGAGCCCCAACCCCGCCGCCAGAGCTTCTGGGAATTAATTAAAGAAGCTCTGGAAGAAGAATTTTCCGAGAAACCACAGGAAGGATAATTTTACAGAGATACAGGTAGAGTTGCGAAAAGGGAGAGGGAGTAGCCCCTGCAGAAGCATTCACCCATTTTTTAAAGAGCAATTAAAAACGCGTAGGAAAGGAATTCTCTGGATGATTTCCGTCTAAGGATTTCGTAAATTTTAAAAAAAATGCAATAAGTTTAACATTACGTTCGGCGGACGAAACATCGCTGTGCAAGAATCTTTTGCAAATTTCAACCCAATTCATTTAATTACCATGTCCTGTAACGATGAAGCAGCCCTGGAATAAAAAATTTCGTATTCTGAAAAGCAGAGAATAAAAGGAGAGCGTAATACATGCCAACTCAACTGGACATCTCTACCCTGGAAACGTGGTTGTGGGATGCGGCCTGTGCCATTCGCGGGCGCCTGACCCTGAACACGGAACTCTCCAGCCAGCCAGCGGAAATTCGCCGGGAAGTTATCGTGCACGAACTGGTGCATCTGAAGCTCGGTAACGGATCGCACAACACACTCTTTCGCTCTCTGGTTCGTGCCTACCTGGCACAGGCAAAATAAGCCTTAAACGATTCCATCTTTTCTTCACGCCATCAAATCATTCACGCCATTTTAGAGGTTCTTGCCTCTAACGCCAAGCAAAAGCTGGCCACCTATAATTGTGTGGAAGTTTATTCAACTTAAAATCACTTTATTAAAAGAAGAAAGTTAGTAAAATTGGTAGTAGCTATGATATAAATCATAAATATTTAATTTCCCCATAATTATTTTAACGGAAAAAGATACACGTTTTTGCTAAAGAGTGATTTTGTTTCCATACAAAAAACGATGATCAACATAAGGAGATCGTCATGAAATCCCATTCCATCATAGTTGTATGTCTTACCCTTTTACTGGAATATTTGTCCGGTTGGAGCGAGACATCGGGGAATCACGCTTTGTGGGTCAAAGTTATTGGAGACCAGGCTCATCTTGAAGAATGTTACAGCGTGCGTCAGACCACGGACGGGGGTTACATCCTGGCCGGACGACGCAGCGCCGATACACCGGGAGCTTACTCCAACGTTTATCTGGTCAAAACAAATTCCAGCGGTACCGTGCAGTGGACATCCGAAATTGACCCTTATCCTTCGTATAACAGCCCTTCCAGAGTGTTGGGCGTAGTGCAGGCCAACGATGGTGGATATGTGGCTGCCGGATGGGTAGAGACCCAGTATTACGGCGAACAGGGTTATCTGGTCAAGGTCGATGCCTCAGGCAATCTGCAATGGCACTATGTTTATGGCAACACCACCCCGGGAAATGAGGATGACTCCTTCGAAGCCATCGCCAAAACATCCGATGGAGGTTACATTCTGGCCGGGGTCACCGAAGCCTGGTCGCAAAGCGGGCTGACCGACGCCTGGTTGGTGAAGGTAAATGCTGATGGGGCGGCAGAATGGGGGCAGGTATATGGCGGCAGCAGTCTGGAGTATGCCTACGCGGTCATCCAGACCAGCAACGGGGGGTACGCCTTTGTGGGTAGCACCAGCTCTTTCGGGGGCGAAACACGGGTGTTTGTTCAGGGTACATCCAGTACCGGAGCCCAGCAGTGGCTGGCTGTAGTTGATTTTAACGGCAGCAGCGACAACGGGAATCAGGAAGGACGCTCTATTCTCCAGACCGGTGATGG
>JALWDQ010000697.1:0-3016 GCA_027039625.1 Calditrichia bacterium
ATCCCCCACTCCCTACATACCAGCGCTTTCCATTAGGACTCCAAATACTACCACAAGACAATGGTAAACCTTTTTGATTAATAATTTTGAGTTGATTGTTTTTATATTTATATATTTTTGCACTATCCCCTTGAAATGGGGTATAATAAACTGCCATAATTATTTTTTCATTCGTTACAGATTCATGAATACCCCATATATCACTGCAAAAAGTTTGAACAGGTACTTGATAATAAGTCCAAGAATTATTTCTGAAATAAGCAAATTCACCGTAATGTCCACCTATATATATTTCATTATCCGAAAATATGTACATAGATGTAGCTGCATATGAAAAAATATTATTTAATTATTGCTTTAGCTCCGAAGAATCAAAAGCTAAGTTTTTATTGCATTTGAAATTAAGCCGCCTTATATTTTGTACACCTATGTTCACTAATATAAAAGGTGACGTCATGTATAAAAACATTAGTTTTTTTGAATTTCAAAAAATGTTTTCTACCGAGAAAAAATGCTGGAATTATCTGGTTAAACGTCGCTGGCCCCATGGATACCAATGCCCCCGCTGCGGCTTTGGGGAATACTATTTTCACCGGACTCGCCATTTGTTTGAATGCAAAAAGTGTCACTACCAGGTCTCGGTCACGGCGAATACGATATTTCATAAAACTCGCACTCCCTTGAAGAAATGGTTTTGGGCCATTTACTTGGTAGTCCATCAAAAAAATGGTATTTCTACCTTGCAGTTGCAGAAGCTCTTGGGAATAAAGACTTATAAAACCGTCTGGGTTATGGTCCACAAGATTCGTAAAGCTATGGCCTCTCGGGATTCGGCTTATAAGTTGAGCGGACTGATTGAGCTGGATGACAGCTATTTTGGTGGTAAAGAGCAAAACGGAAAACGAGGACGAGGTTCTGAAAATAAGACCCCAGTTCTGGTAGCTGTGGAAGTACCGGATAATAAAAGGCCTAAATTTGCCTCTCTTTCTAAAGTTCCAACTCTTGAATCCAAACATATTGAAGAAATCCTTAAGAAAAAGATTAAAACACTCTCTATTCTCAAAACCGATGCTTATAAAAGCTTTTTTTTCATTCCGGGAAAAGGGTTTTATCATTATCCCAAAAAGATGGATGATAAAACAAAAATTGCCGGTCATTTGCCCTGGGCGCATACCCTGGTTGGGAATGTGAAAAATGCCCTGCGAGCCACCTTTCATGGAGTCAGTGGCAAACATTTGCAACGTTACCTCGATGAGTTTATGTATCGCTTTAATCGCAGATTCTGGGAACCCCAACTGTTCGATAGACTTCTCAACGCATGTCTTTTAACTAACACCATAACCTTTTCGGAGCTAAAGCAATAATTATATTCATTTATAAAAATGAAAAATGGAAAAGCAGACAAATTTACTACATGAACCAGGATTGTCGCTTTTACCGCCCTCAGATTATATAATAAAGTGCAGGAGGAAATCGGTTTTAATTCTCCTGCATGTATTTATCCGCGTACTGCTTTTCCAGCTCATGTTTGTGATGCAAGGCATCATCGGCCAGAGCACGGAAAAACTCTTTTACTCTGGGAGATTTACAGATGTTTTCCAGATAGCGAAATGTTTCAATCGCTGTTTTTTCGCGTTTCATGGCAATTTGCAGCGCTTCTTCATAGGTCATATTTTCGTGGGGACGGGTGTTCACGAAATAATCGCTTAACTTTAAATCCACCGATTTTTCGGCGATATCTTTGAACTCTTGATTGTGTTCCAGGGAAAGCAAAATCGCCTTATGTTTTTGCTCCCCTTTTGCCAATTCCAGCAATGCTTCTCGAATGGCAGGATTCTTCACTTTTTCTGCCCAGTTTTTATAGAAATAATAGCTGTCTTCGATGATGGCCAGAGCAAAGCTAATAATAGATTCCACCGATTTCAGATGCAGATGGTCTTTTTCCCGGGACATAGAGGGCCTCCTCGTTGAATGAACTTTCTCAAATTTTTCACCCAGATTCTGGGAAATTTATCGCGTAGACACAGCCGTTGGCTTCCGCTGCCGTAAGTTTTTATGCTTTGTCAGATTCGGCAGAGCGCTTGAGCTCTCCGGTTAGGTACCAGTGCACAAAATACGAAGCTTTTTTCCCATCCGCAATAGCGCTGATGGCATCTTCCGGACCGCGCTCGCAATCGCCTCCAGCGAATACTCCGGGAACGTTAGTCTCGAGGGTGTCGGGATTTACCTCGAAGGTTCCCCAGCGGGTCACTTTGATTTCCAGTTCCTGCGCCATGCTGCTGTCCACCTTCTGACCAATGGCCATGATGCAGGTATCCGCCTCGATGGTGAAATTGGAGCCTTCGATGGGTACGGGTCGGCGCCGACCGCTGGCATCGGGTTCACCCAGCTGCATGCGCAGGCACTCAATGGCCAGCCGCTGCCCTTTCTGGCTGATTTTGATGGGTGTAACCAGAAACTGGAACTGTACGCCTTCTTCCTTAGCTTCTTCGATTTCCTCCCGATTGGCAGGCATTTCCGCCTCGGTACGGCGATAGAGAACGAATACTTCTTTCGCTCCCAGACGCACGGAGGAGCGGCACACATCCATAGCGGTGTTACCGCCGCCTACCACTACCACCCGCTCGCCCAGGTCGGGTCGTTCGCCTTCGGCGATGCGGTCCAGAAAATCCACCCCCACCAGCACTCCGGGCGTGTCCATCCCCTCGATGGGCATCTGGGTGCCTTTTTGCGCTCCCACAGAAATGAATACCGCATCGTACTGCTCCCGCAGCTCTTTCAGGCTGACATCCTTTCCCACATCCACCCCGAACTTTACCTCCACTCCGGTATCCAGAATGGTTTGAATCTCGCGATCCAGCACTGCTTTGGGCAGGCGGTACTCGGGAATACCGTAGCGCAGCATGCCACCCAGGTAGTTGTGTTTCTCGAACACCGTCACCCGATGCCCGTAATTGCGCAGGTAGTACGCGGCGGTTAGTCCGGAGGGACCGCCTCCCACAATGGCGACCTGCTT
>JALWDQ010000698.1:0-9489 GCA_027039625.1 Calditrichia bacterium
AATTCGGGTGCAGGCGTTTGATGTGTACGACAATCTGGTAACGACATCTTCGCGTCCGGTAACATTGAGTAGTTCAAATTCCGGGGTAAAATATATTTCACCATCCACCACAGCGCTAAGCGCTGGTACCGCCCAGTTTACGGTTCTGGATACAGTAAAACAGGCCAATCTGGTTTTTCAGGTGAGTGATGGAACAGGGAAGACTGCTACCAGTTCTCCGTTTATTATCGATCCCGCGGCGCTGGATTCCCTCCATCTCTTCAGCGGTCCCTCCCAGAGCGGTACCTCCTATAGCCAGAAGGCCGACACGCTAACGGCAGGTTCGCTCTTCACCCTTTATGTGGCGGGGTACGACCGCTACGGAAATTACATTGCCGATGTGGACACTGCCCTCTGGAGCAGCAGCGGGACTTTAACCCCGGTGGTGAATCATACCGGCGCTTCGTTGAATTACATCCCGACCCGGAGCAATACTCAGGGGCGTATTCGGGTTCAGGTGTCTAACCCCGCCGTGCAGGGAGATTCCACGGGAATTCTTACCGTGCAACCGGCGGCTATTTCTCAGGTTAAAATTGTTCTGGATTCGCTGGGTACGCAGGAACTGGGGGACACAACCCTCACGGCTGCCGATACATTGCTCCTTTATGCGGGCGGGTTCGATGACCAGAACAATTTTGTACAGCTTGTTGCCGGGGACTGGCTCAGCCAGCCAGGCAGCCTGGGAAAATTCCGCATTTCCGGGAATGAAGACTCCACCGCCACCGGACAAAAATCCGTGCGCTTTATTGCCGACCAGGCGGGGAATGGCACCATCCGCTTAACGTACAGCGGGTATTCCGACCTTTCCGGTTTAATTACCGTTCAGGTGGGTTCACCGTACCAGGTTGTGATTCGCACGGCAGCCGGTGGAGCGGGTAGCCCGGCGCATAATGCCATCAATATGACCACCGACGAGAGTTTAACCCTTTACGCCGCTCATTACGATGTGCGCAACAATTTTGTCAACGATTTACCGGTGAATTGGGACACGTTGCGGGTGAGCGGAGATGGTCTGGTGGATGGGCTGCCTGCCAGCAATGCCTCGCAAATTACCTTTAGTCCTGTCCAGGCAGGTGCAGGACGTATTCTGGTTTCTTCCACCACTCCCGGCATTCTCCCCGATACCACCGGTGTCATCACCGTCACCAATGGGACGCTGGATCACATTGTGATTGTGGATGGGGCTGGCAGTGCGGTAACCACCGATACTCTGGCTGCCGGAGATTCTCTGAAGCTATTCGCGGCAGGATACGATGCAGATAACAATTTTCTGCACTATGTAAACGTTTCCTGGAGTTTGGTGGGGGATAGTATTGGTAGTTTTGCTGCTTCCACCGGCGATTCCACCGTATTTCGTGCCAGCACGGTAGGTACGGCATACCTCCAGGCAGACAGCGCCGCCTTTAGCGATGCCACTTCCAACATTCGAGTCATTCCCGGAACAGCGGCTCAACTAAGTAAAATTACTGAAACGGACGGACAGAGTGGAGTCGCAGGGCAGCAACTTCCTTTGCCGCTGCGTGTGCGGGTTAAAGATGTTTACGGCAATGAAGTGGAAGGGGACACCGTTCGCTGGTTGCCTTTAACTGGAGGCAGTGTTTCCAATCCCTATTCCGTAACCAATGCCAGCGGTATTGCCGAAATTTATTACACTCTAAGTTCCTCCACAGGCACTGACACAATTGCTGCCACCCTTCCCAACGTAACCACAATCCCGGATACGGTTTTCTTTACCGCCACCAGTGAACCGGATACGGGAAATGTGATGCAGTACGTGGATGAAGCGAACGATACCCTGCGGGTGGGCAGTATCTTATCTCTGGTGGGACCCTTCCGGGTGAAAATTCTGGATCGCTTTAACAACCCGGTTCCCAACGTGCGGGTCAGTTTTTCCATTCTGAAACGTCCTAATGGTGCCATTAACGATTCCCTTACCATTTACAGCGATACCACCAACGCTCAGGGCGAAGCGGAGACGTATTTACATCTGGGATCTCGATTGGGTGACTATCAGATAGGTGCCTTTGCTACCGCCAATCCGGCCCGGCTTGTTTTTACCGGAAGGGCGAATGTTCCCGGTAACCCGGCAATGTTAACGATTGTGTCCGGAGGTGACCAGAGCGATACTGTCGGGCAAACCCTGAGCAGCCCAATACAGGTAAAAATAACCGATGTTTACGAGAATCCTGTTTCCGGAGAAGTGATTCATTTCGTGCCCCTGAACGGTGGTTCAGCCTTTCCTACAACCGATACTACGGATGCTCAGGGACTCACTTCCAGTAACTGGACACTGGGTACAACAAGTGGAACCCAGCAATTTCGGGCTTACTTCGAATCTGATCCTGCGCTGAGCGACACCACTACCGCCACAGCGCTGCCAGATGTACCAGCGCATCTGCAAATTGTCCATATTCGCAATATCGCCGGAGACAGCATTTCTGTGCCTGCTCATAGTGGAGTGCCGTTTGCCGTCAGGGTGAGCGATCAATACGGCAACGTGGTGCCCAATCAAACGGTGAATTTCCAGATTGTTTCCGGGAGTACCGCCATCCTGTCCCAGAGTAGTGTGGTGACCAGTACTTCTGGAATTGCCACCAATAACGTGCAACTGGATCCCGATCAGGACGAAACCATTGTGCGAGCCAGTGTTTCGGGGAATGGGAGTCTCGATCTACACCTGTTCCGCCTTAGTTACCAGGCGAACTCCCTACAACCGTACGAAGCCGCATTGGGGGACACCATCGCTTTCCAGCTGGATGTAGTAAATCCCGGTCCCAGGGCTATTTCCCTGGATACCACCGGAGGCGTAAGCTACCTTTACTTCTCTGATGGAAATCGGGAATACCAGGCACCTCTGCTCACAACCACCATAAACGGCGGTGGTACCACCACCCTTCAGTTTGCACCTACCGTACTGGATACCAATTTTGTGGCATCCACCTACCAGTTGCGCATCAATTTGGAAGGGCGCAATGCGGATTCGATCCTTTCCGGATATTTCCTCACTACACCGGGTGCTTTTTCCATCACCAATGTTACAGTGCAATCGGTGGTGGGGGCAGTAAGCGAATTGAAACGCGGAGAAGTGTTGAATGTTACCATGAATTTGAACAATCTGGGTGATGTGCGCGTGGCAGTGGATTCCATAGCAACGACGCCGCTACTTTTCCGGGCGGATGGTACTCCGGTGGCAGCAAATTTTGTGCGGTTGGGTGGCCCAGATACCCTCTCCCAGGGGCAATATAGCCTGAACTTCCAGTTGCAGAATACCGCCGTTTTGGATACCGGCCAGTACTATTTGGACGGTCGATTTGTGGGTACTATTGTAACTTCGGGCTCGGTAGTGCAGGATTCTTCTGCTTCGGTACAGGGGAGTTTTCATGTAATTGCCAATGCCGTAATTCAATATGCCAATTATCTCTCTCCCCAGCAGGTTACTGCGCAGGATTCCTTTGAATTTGCCATCAGCCTAGAGAATAGCGGGCAAACCAATGTAACCCTGGATACCGCCCGAACCTTCCTCACCTTTGGGGTGGACACTTTTTACCTGCGAAGTACCCAAACCATCAGTAAAAACAGCAGCGAGATTCTGTATTTCCGGAAAAAAGCCATATCCTCCGCCACCTCGACCACACCCTATGCCGTAATTGTGGAATTACATGGCGAGGAGAATGGTTCTGATTTCGGAACAGTGGTAAATGATATTTCCGATAGCGTGCAGGTACTGGATCGGCCGCAGAACCTTACTTTGAGTAATTTTGACGTCCAGGCCGGGAGTGTGGTGCAAGGGCAAAGCGGCGTTCAGCTTTCCTTCGATCTGGAAAATCCGGGAACGAATACTGCTCCCATAAACATCGATGCTACCGATCTGGTGCTGCACGGAAGCGGAAATTTACAATACAGTGTGGTTACGCCTGCTTTTCCGGTGGAAATCTCGGGTGGAGGCTCGGCTCATTTCGTTTATTCCCTCACCTTCCCGGAAGGATATCCCACCGGTAGGGACAGCATTTATGCTACCGTATCCTACCAGGATGAAATCAGTGGAGTAACCTACAGTAAAAATTTCTACAACAATGCGGACACGGTAAAGGTGCTGCGGCGAGCGGTGCTGGTTGCGGATACCTTAATGGCGATTCCGGATACGGTGAGCCAGGGACAGAGCGGAGTTACGTTAAAGCTGGTTATTCGGAATACCGGTGTTTCACCGGCGGTGGTGGATAGTGCTGTCCTCTCGTTTATTAACAACCATACCATTACCTCTTCACCGGCTTTACCCTTGATCGTAAATGGTGGAAGCCGGGATACCCTCATTTACACGATTACGGTGGATTCCCTGGCAGCGCTGGGAAGCGAACCGCTGAAGGCGCATCTGGTGTACCACGACCAGCAGAGTAACCAGACCTACCAGGTGTCCCGCCAGCAATTGGGTTACTTTTTTATCCAATCCTTCAATCCCTCGCTGGTTCTGGTGAATTCCGTTACGATTACCCCTATTTATTTGAATAGAGGACACCAGCAATCGGTAATTGCGCGGGTGCAGGTGTTGAATCAAGGACAGGCTTCCATTACCGTTCTGGCCGATTCCAGCTATCTAATCTTCTCTCCGGATGAATTGAGTGATTCGCTCATTTCTGCCTCTCAGGTGATTCCCGGAAACAGCTCCGATACCCTGGAATTTGCCATTCAGGTTCCGGAGGGAGCCACGATTGGCCCGGTGGTGGTGGATGCCAGCATCCTCTATCGGGAGCAAAATTCCGGGCAAACCTACCGCAAAACCGGTGCGCTGGTAACCGATACCGTGATTGTGCAGGAGCCTGCAAGAAATACCCTTTCGGCAATTGCCATTACCGAAGGTTCCACGACTGTGGATTCGGTGAGTGCCGGGAAAACCAATTTACAGATTAGCTTCACGCTTACCAATAGCGGTCAGGCTTCCAATAAAATTACCGAAATTACCCCCATTGCCAGTTCCGGAATTCATTTTACCCGGCTGTCGCCGGTGATTCTTCCCACATTAACCGGTGGCGCCATTTTGAATGTGCTGTACAGCGCCGATGTGGACAGTAATCTTTCCGGCGATTATTCCATTAATTTCCAGGTCACGGGGCAGGATCAGAATGATTTGCGTACCGTGGGGCCGGATACTTCTACCAGCCCGGCTCTGCTGAGAGTTCGCCAGCCGGGCGAGCTTACTGTGGATAGCCTGGTGGTGGATGCTCAGGTAGTGTACCAGGGGCAACAAAATATCCCTGCAACCCTCTACCTGCGAAATTCCGGTGTAATGCCCGTTGCCCTCACAGAAACTCAATTAACCTTTAACGATTCGCAAGATGGGTTCGTTTACACGCTTCAACAATCGTTGCCGGATACAATTTACCGGGGCGATTCCCGGGCTTTGAATTTCCTGATTACCGTTTCCAATTCAGCTCCTCTGGGGGCGGTACAGGTAGGTGCTCTGGCTCGAGCTACGGAAATCGATTTACAACAAATTCAAACCCGCTATTTGTCCGATTCGCTCGAAACGACCATTCAGGTGCAAAGCCAGCCGCAGCTGCGCGTGTACTCGGTAACCAGTGAATACGATTCCGTGAGCATCGGGCAGGATTCGGTAAGCGCCCGGGTACGTTTGCACAACGAAGGAGGGGTTACGGTTTATGTGGATACGCTCAATCTCCGTTTCTCCAGCGGTGTGTTCCAGAATATCCAGCAGGTATTTCAACCGGCGTTGCGACTGACCTCGGGAGAGGAATACACCGTGACGTTCGATGCCATTCATGTGGATGAAAATAACCAACCCGGTCTGGTTTCCTTAAATGTGCAGTTGGTGGGTAGGGATTCGGTTGCCGGGAGTACCATTGTGGTCAACAATGCGGACACTACTCATTCCTGGCAGGTAGTTACCCCGGCTGTGCTCAGCCCGGTACAGATGGAACCTGCACACATTACTATGGGGCAAACAGCAGGGTTGAAATTGGTGCTGAGTAATAGCGGCCAGGCGTACAATTATCTGTTGCAGGATTCCACCCTGGTGAACATTGGGGGCGTTCTGTACATCCCGCTACCCGATACGGCCCTGGTACGTGGCAATACCCAGGATACGCTGACTTTCCCCGATACGGTGCTGAATCTGAATCCCGGACAGTTTGCGGTAAATCTGGAACTCAGAAGATATCTGGAAAACCGGGCAGTGCTTACCGATACGTTGAACTTTGGGAATTTGCAGGTGGATTCTCTGATTCACCTGGATACGCTTTCGGTTCACTATCCCGCAGTTGTTTCTCAGAACACCCAATTTTCTTTTGCAATCAGTTTGCGAAACGCACCGTCGTCTGCCACGGCAATTCTGGACAGTGTCACCATCTCCGAGCTGAATCTGGCTAAAACGTTTAGTGCCACGCAGTTAACCGGCGGCGATACCCTGCGGGATACCCTGGAGTACGATGTGGGAAACCATGCACCCGGTGCGCAACCCTTAACACTCCGTTATTACTGGCACGATGCCAATAGCGGAATAAACGACACCAGTGAGTTTGCTCTGCAACCTCTCCAGATTCAGGAGCAGGCCTCGCTTACCATTCTGGATATTTTAGGCCCGGATGATACCGAACCGGATACCGTGTATACGGGGCAAACCAACCGATTAATTCGGGTTCGGGTACGCAACGCGGGAGGAACCACTGCCATTGTGAAACGGGTGTCGCTGAGTTATCAGTTTGGGGTGTATCAAATTTCCCGCACGGATAGCATTGAGCAGATTCCGGCGGACCAGACTGTGGAATTTCAGTTCCTAGTAAATATTGCCAGCAATTCCGCTACGGGTCTGGATTCCTTTGGGGCAGAGGTAGCCTACCAGGATTCTCTGAATGGCATTGCCCGGAGCGCTACTGCTTCCGGTTTGTATTCCTGGGTCATCATGCGTCCGGATCAACCGGAAATTCTTTCCCTGAGTTCCTCTCGTAACGAAGTGTTGATTGGGGAAACGGGGGTTCCCATTACGGTGCGTATCCGCAATAACAGCCAGCGGCAACTTTTCATCGACACTCTTGAGGTTTATTCTCATAAAGTGAACCAGCCTACCTATTTACCGGCTGTGCTTACCGGACTGGTTGTGGAGCCTGCTCAGACTCAGAATGTCATCCTGGAACTGACGGTGCTGGATTCGGCTGTAACCGGGCGAGATACGGTGGATGCCCGGATGGTCGCTCATGCCATTTTTCCACCGGATACGGTCTGGTACGAGCTGCCCAAAAGCAATTCTCCCTGGCACTGGGTAATTCAGCAACGACCCAACATCCAGCCTATTTCTCTGAATCTGTCCCAGGATACTTTAAGTACCGGACAGAACTTCGTTCCGTTGGAAGTGGTGGTAAAGAATCTGGCGCAGGGTGTTCCCACGGCTTCCGGCGTTATCGATTCCCTGCAAGTGCTGGTGAACGATACCCTGAATTATCCCGGAATACAATGGATAGAGCCTTCGAGCTGGGGCGACACGCTCTCTCAGGATGTCCAGCACACCTACCAGTTCCAGTTCCGCCCGGATAGCACCGTGGCCAGCGGGGTGTATTCCCTGAAGGTGCGCGCATTTTATCATGACCTGTTCACCAGCGAAAAAGATACCGTATTGAGTGGTGAACTGGCACAGTTTACGGTTCAGAAAGCGGCGTACCTCTCCATTTCCGTACCGCAGACAAATCGCCAGGTTACCCATTGGGGTAATTTGTACGATACCCTTTCGGTGAATCTTAAAAATACCGGAGAAGCGCGTGCCCGGTTAACCCTGGATACGGTACTTACCCGTAACGGAACAGTGGAAATAAATCTGATTCCCCACGGGTTCTCCACTCCTTTCATGTTAGGTGGAGGTGCTGCCAAAGTACTGAAGTACCTGATTCGCTATCCGCAAACGTACGATTTCAACGATACGCTCCAGTTCGCTCTGGGAATTAAATATTCTGATCTGAATAGTCTCTTTGTGTACCAGGATACTTCGAGCTGGAGTTCTGACTTTACCATTTTAACGCCACCTCGAATCTCTTATGTGGATAACAGCCTGACTCCCAGCACCCTTACCGATTCTTCCCACGCAAACATTGTGTTTAAACTTCAGGTGGTAAACACCGGAAGCAGTCAGGTGGTACTGAATCCGGATTCGACCCGTTTCACCATCCCTTCGGTAGCCGGAAGCAGGACTACTCTGAATCCGGATAGTGGGGTGGTTATCTATCCCGATAGTGTAACTCAACTAGTATTTAAACCGCTTAATGTGAACCTCCCGGATGGTCAGTACAGCACGGAATTCTTCCTGTACGGAATGGTGCATGGAGAAGTGTTCGAAAAGAACTATGCTTCCGATCCCTTAACGGTGGGAGGTTCCATCAATATTCAACGGCTGTACTTCTCGGGTTCGGTTGTGGGCGACACCTTGAGTGTGCTACAAGGAGCCACCGGGGTGGAACTGGTCATGGATGTGAGTTCCACCATCACGGAAGATTTGACCATCGATTCGGTGGGAACCTATCTTAATCTGGTGAATTTCCAGAACGGAACGGTAATCTCTCCCTCCGATTTACATCTGGTGCGGGTGGATACAATTTCCACCATTCCCGCCCAGGGATTTGTAACCCTGAAATTCCAGTTCGATTTACCGGCGAACATCATTCCCATAGGTAAATACTATGTGAATGGGCATATTAAAGCCACGGGAAGTGGAATCTTCACAGACGAAATGATTAAAGGTGCCTGGTTACGAGTTCTCTCTGCGGCGCACATTGCTTATTTAAGAAGCAGTTTGCAGCCGCCGCGAGCCTTGGCCGGGCAAAGAATTCAATTCCAGGTAAGCGTTGTGGATACCGGTGTTTCCGGAATCACGATTCTGGGCGATTCTTCCTATCTGGCAATTCACACGGCAGACACAACGCTTACGGCTTATCCGGTGGGGAATTACTTCCTGCCGGGTGCGGCACAGGATACCGTGCGCATCAATTTCAAATCAATCGGGATTCCAGCCGGTTTCGCTGCCACGCAGTACCCGATTCATCTCCATTTGAAGGGAGTGCTGGAGACCGGCGACCGCGATTCCGCACATATCGTGCTCTCGGATTTGTTTACCGTGTTGGATACGGCGTATGTGCGTGCTCAATCGCTTGCCCTGGTACCTCAGGCGGTTCCCGGACAAACCAACATGCCGCTTTCTTTGGATGTTGAAAACCTGGGCGAGAGTGTGGGCGAGCTGACGGATGTGAGCTTCATTTTCCGCCTGGGCGATACGCTGGATGTCAGTTCTCTGTGGTCGGTCTCAGGGCTGGATACGTTGCTCCCCCATCAACTGGCACCGGGACAGGTGTATTCCTTGCAGGGGCAACTTAATTTATCGGGACAGGCACCGGTAGGTCGGGTATTTGCCCGCGCCATAACCACCTATCGCGATACGTTAATGCCTCAGGTGATTTT
>JALWDQ010000699.1:0-2998 GCA_027039625.1 Calditrichia bacterium
GTGGCGATGACCGGTGAGGTTCTAAACATCCCCGATGCCTACCAGGACGAGCGCTTTAATCCCGAGATCGATCGCAAAACAGGGTACCACACCCGCAACATGCTCACCATGCCCCTCAAGAATAAGAATAAAGAAATCATCGGTGTGTTTCAGGTCCTCAACAAATTTGATGGTCCCTTTACCCGTCAGGACGAGGAGCTGCTTTCCGCCATCTCTCAAATTGTGGCAACTGCTGTCGAAAACTCCATTTTGTACGAAGAACAGGTCGCTTCGTTAAACAGTTTTGTGGAAACCCTTTCTGCTACGCTGGATACGCGGGATTACATCACAGCGGGTCATTCCCGGCGGGTTACCCTGTACACCCTGGCCATTTGCCAGCAGATGGGGATGGAAAAGGAGTGCTGCGAGCAGTTACGTTACGCCGCCCTGCTGCACGATATCGGAAAATTGGGGGTTCCGGAATCGGTGCTTTTCAAACGAGGAAAGCTGACCGATGAAGAATATCAGGAAATTAAAAAACATCCCGCACTCACCCGGCAAATTCTGGAAAGCATTCGCTTCCCCCGCAAACTGAAAAAGGTGCCCGATATCGCCTCCACTCACCACGAAAAATTGAACGGGAAAGGCTATCCTCAGGGTCTCAAGGGAGAAGAAATTCCCCTGGGCGGTCGGGTGCTGGCTCTGGCCGATGTGTTCGATGCCCTCACCTCCCACCGCCAGTATCGCGACCGCGAACCACTTGTCGATGTGTGGCACATTATTGAGCGGGAGCGGGATCAGGCTTTCGACGGAGAGATTATGGATGCTTTTCTCTCTTTACCTACCGCTAAGATTCTGGAGATTCTGGAATACGACCAGCGCGAACGCCTGACTCCGGACTTGCTGAACCCCCTTCGCACGATTCCCCTAAAACAAATGATTGCTTTGCTGAATAAACCGGAAAGCGAACGTTTGGCTACGGAAAAACAAACGGTAGAGGCATTCGAAACGGTGTACTGGCGGCGCTATTAATCCGGAAACCACCAGGCACATCTCTACTCCAGGTGGGCTTCGGGATAGCGTTTTTCAAACTCCTCCCGAAGGCTGTCCACACCCCCAAATCCCATAGTGGTAAAATTGCGAAACATATCCCGACGCTTCAGTGTAGCCCGCAAAATCTCTTCGTTGTAGAGATGAATTAAACGCGTGATTTCCTGACATTTTTCTTCCAGGCGAGAACGCTGCATGCGCACGGCACGATTCAACAAAAAGACCTGAAACTTAACCCGGGAGCTGGGATGCATCTGAAAAAACACCGGCAGGGAATCCTGTAAAAATCGCCGATGCCGGGGGAGGTGTTGTTCGTACTCCGGAGCCAGATATCCCACATCCACCTCCAGCACGGCGAGTAATTCCTGCAATCGCAATACGTAACGCGAACGAAAGGCAGCAATAAGCTCCGCCGCCTCCTCTCGCTTCTCTTCGATGCGCCTTTTCAACTCCAGCGGCAACGGTAAAAAGTTGTGGTCGCGAAGAATTTTATTCTCCAGCCGATAGCGGGGATCCTCAAACAGGTATCCATCCATGCGATACGGAACGCCCGAAAGCGCCAGATGCCGAAATTCACCTTTCTCCTGTGCTGCCTGAATCTTTTCTTCTGCTAATTTGTCAATCAGAAACATGGTACCTTGCCTTTTTATAACGAGGGAATATTTCCCTTCACTCTGGGTCAATTCAAAGCTTAAACCTTAGGTAGCCGGGCAACAATTCAATTTAAAAATATTATTTTATGAAACTTTTCTCAAACTGGTTCTATCTAATAAATGAAATCGATATAAAACATTTAATTTTAAGACGAAAGGAACGAAAATTCAAACAAAAAAGGAGGCAGAATGATCACATCCCAGCAGATTACTGATTTGTTGAATTACCAGAGTACGGAATTTCAGGTGGTAAGTCTCTATCTGAATACGGATTTACGAAATACAACTTTGGACAAAATTCGTATTCTTACCAAGGATCTGATTAAGTCCCGTCATGACGAGATCGAAAAAAGCACGTTGGGGCACCAACAAAAGGAAGCCCTGAAAAAAGATTTCGACAAAATTTTACAATTTGTAGAAACCATGGCGGTAGAAGGCAACCAGCGGGGACTGGCGATTTTTACCAGCCGGGGAGGCGAGATGTGGGAGGTGTTTCGTCTCCCGCAAAAAGTTAAGAATGCCATCATCGTGGATCCCGATCCCTATTTGCGTCCGCTGGTGGCCATTCTGAATCAATACCACCGTTTCTGTTTTGCTATTGTGGATCGGAAGAAAGCGAAAATATACGAATATTACATGGGAGAAATCCTGGACATTACCGAGATGCTTTCGGCAGATGTACCGGGTAAAGTGCGGTTGGCAGGCTGGTACGGACTGGAAGAGAAGCGGGTGATGCGCCACATCGACTACCACACCCACCAGCATTTTAAACGAGTGGCGAACCTGCTTTTCCGGCTCCATAACGCCCGGCAGTTCGATTACTTCATTTTAGGTGGGCAAAGTGAATACTTACCCGAGTTCGAGCGGCATCTGCATTCCTACATCACCAGCCGCATTGTGGAGCGGGTGGATACCACCCCCGATGCCTGGAACATTAACACCGTGAAGAAGGTGATTCGGGAAACGGAAAATCGCTTAAACGAAAAGCGGTTCCGGGAACTGGTGGAGCAGCTCATCACCGATGCCGCTAAAAACAACCGGGCGGTATTGGGGCTTCAGGAGGTGTTAAAAAATGCCAATCTGGGCAATATTCGCTTGCTATTAATCGAAGAAGATGCGGTGCTTCCGGGTAGGGAGTGCTTCTCCTGCGGTTACCTGACGATCGACGAAGAGGTGTGTCCCGTGTGCGGTGCGAAAACGGAACTCATGGATGACCTCTTCGACGAAATTGTGGAAAACACGGTAAATTACAACGGGGATTTTCTGCAAATTCCCCCGGGAAGCGCCCTGAAAGAACATCAGGGAATCGGCGCTTT
>JALWDQ010000700.1:0-2998 GCA_027039625.1 Calditrichia bacterium
AAGAAAGTAAAGGTGAGGTGGAAGGCAGACCAGGTGGTATGCGCGGCAAGTCCAGGACGATTCTCTCCCAATCGGCGTCCCACCAGACTGCTTACCGCAATGGACATCCCTTCCATGGGTAAAAATGCCAGTGTGTTTATGTTAAAAGTAATGTTGGTTGCCGCTAACTCCGTCACACCATATCGACCGACCAGCATGATAAAAATGGCAAAAACCAGGATTTCCAGCGTAAACTGAATACCATTGGGAGCACCGTACCGCAGCAGACGGCGAAATAGTTCGGCATCGAAATGCCAGCCACCAAGGGTTCGAAAACGCCGGGAGTATGCCGGAAGTGCAAAAAGGGCTCCAAATACCACGGTGCCTATTACTGTCGCTGTAACAGTGGCCAAACCGGCACCACGAATTCCCGCGGCGGGAAAACCCAATTTTCCGAAAATCCACAAATAATCCAGCAGCATGTTGAGTCCGGTAATGAGAAGGTTAACATAAAGCACCACCCAGGTTTTACCCAATCCTGTAAAAAAACTGCTTATGGCGTTCGTGATAACCAGAAAAGGTGCCCCAAGCAGTAAAATGCGAAAATATTCTGTTTCCAGTTGTACAACATTTGAGGGATGTTTAAAAATACCAAAAAAATGCGGCGAAAGCGGATAAATCAGAGCCACGGCAATCAGCGCAATAAATGCCAGATAAATCCCCTGCCATACTGCCGACCCAATGCGCTGATATCGCCGGGCGCCATAATATTGTGCCACAAAGGTGTTCACATAGCTGGCCACACCAATAAAAAAGCTGGAGAAAGTCCAGTTCACCAAACCGGCAGGCAAAGCAGCCGCAATCGCTTCGGGGGAATACCAGGTTAAGAATATACGATCTACAAAGTGCTGAATGCTCCAGGAACCGGTACTCAAAATAAGGGGTATCGCCATTACCAGTACTTCTCGATAACCCGCTTCTTCTTGCCAGCGTTTCTTCAATTTATATAGCACCTGCGATTCCGCTCCCCTGCTTTATTAACTAAAATGTAAGGTTCCCGGAACAATTGCAAGCTGTTCTAAAGATTAAATGGGAAATATTTTTTGGGAAATTAGAAATAATTTCAGAAGTTAATCAAAAAATCTTACGATGACGATGAGATTCTCCGCCCTGTTAATATTTCATCTCCAGAAAATCCTCAGTGGTTTTATAGATACCCTATTTTTTTATTATTCCTCACTATTCCTTTGAAGATAATGTCGATAATCCTTTATCCTTTTCCACTTTATACAACTCCTCGAGTAGCTGACGGTCCATTTCTTCCGGCAACTCCATAATACAATCGACAAACTGAAACAGCGCCGTAGCGGCTTCTTTCTCCATGTTCAATTCATATAATTGAAGGAGATACTTCTTCTTCCAGCGATAACGTTCCTCATCCGCCCCCTCCGTCTCCCAGGTTCGTAAATAGGCCAGCACACACAACGCAAAGGGATTTTCCCGGACCTTCTTCTCCACCTCCTCCGGCACATAATCCATAATCTTCACCACCGGAAACTCAAGCACATACTGAAATCCCGAGAACTCTGTCCCATACCGATTAGGACGATAGCCAGGATCCCGATCCGTCAACACCGCCAGACAGACAGTAAACTTTCGATACACATAAAAGATGCGTCCGAAGTAAATGTTCACCTGTTGGGCAAAATCATTCTCTCCCTCTTTCTGTAAATTAATGTAAATCAACACCCAAATTTTTTCTCCATTCTTTAAGCAAACTTCAACCAGCTTGTTCACCAATGGTAAATCTTTCTCAGATTCCCGAACGATCTGTTGAAATTCTTTGTCCAGAAATTGGTAGCCACAGGTAAAATCAATGTCTGCAACAACCCAGGGAAAGAAAAATTCCATAAATTCTCGAAATAAGTGAGTGAGAACATCTTTCCAGGCTTTTTCTATTGACATAATTCCTCCCAGAATTTTATTGATTCTAAAAAGTTGTTATTCAATAAAGTTTAACCTATTACGCAAAAATAGAGACTAAAAAAGGAAACTCCATTAATGAAATTCCAGGAATAAGTTAATTCATTCTTCAATAATAATCTTCACTCTCCTCTCGCAGGGGATTCTTCGCCCTCCTTGCGGAGGGGGATTCTTCGCCCTCCTTGCGGAGGGCTCAGAATGACAGGTGATTGTAATTGCTTACTAAATAAATAAAAACATTGAAACCGTTTTTAGCACTACGGATAGAGTTTAATAAAAAAGCGGGAATTTTTCAATTAAATCCGTGGATTTTTTTGTGGGGTTCTTCCGGGGTCGTCAAAATTCCATAAAATATTAGATGCTCTTTCTTTAGTCCAGACGAATACCGCCAGGATAATGACGAATTTGATAGTTATTTCGGGTGCCATCGACAATAATGGCATCGAACCTTACGCTGCTGACAAGATTAATAATATTTTCGTACCGGGAAAGAAAGATCGTCGCCAGTTTGTACAATTGCCGTTTCTTGGAAGCGGTAATTCGCAGTTCCGGTGGGCCGTATTTTTCCGAAGAGCCCGATTTCACTTCCACAAAAACCAGAGTGCCTTCTTTGCTGGCAATGATATCAATATCTCCACGTTCAGCACGCCAGTTGGTAAATAAAATTTCATAGCCCTCACGTTCCAGATAGCGACGGGCAACCTCCTCTCCCCATTTACCTTTGCTGGTTGTGGACTTCGTATTTTTAACTCCCTATTTCTCAGGTAAATATCTAAACTAACTAAGAAAACTGCTTTACCCGTTTCCAGGCAAACAAAGTGTTTTTCAGCAACATGGCAATGGTCATTGGTCCCACACCACCCGGAACCGGAGTAATGGCGGCTGCTTTCCGGGATACTTCTGCAAATACCACATCACCCACCAGCCGATATCCCTTTTCGTTATCCGCAGGTACCGAATTTACACCGACATCAATAACCACCACTCCCTCTTTAACCATATCGGCCTTTACGAACTCAGGGCGTCCCACCGCTGC
>JALWDQ010000701.1:0-2996 GCA_027039625.1 Calditrichia bacterium
GTATGGTACCCAGGGTGTTGGTGGTTACGTCGGTAATGGATGGTTCGCGAGTCACCGAAAATATCTGGAGGAACTCTACAAAGATACTTAATCCCGTACCGGAAGCCATAATTCCCATCCAATCTTTAAATGAGAATAGGCGGTAATTGTTTAGAATTTTACGCAGTGCCAGGATAAGCCCCAGCGGGAAAAAGAAGATAATGTTTGCCACAATATCTACCCGGGCAAATGGATTTCCATGAATATAAAAAGGCATCCAATTAATTTGTGAAATACGGTTGTGGAGGTAATGCCAGTTGAAATGGAAACGGAAGGGTACGGCTGTGGTGTAAATGACGAAACACACGTATGCCCCGAGCAGGAGATTCACCCAGTTCCTCTGGAACCACACCCAATATTGTTCATTCACATCTTCTCTACTATACGGACGATATGGATTTTTTCTCTTCATGAAGGAAAATTTACGGAATTTTTTGGCAAAATGAACCAGTGAAGTTTTTATTTTGCGTTTTTAGTGAAGAGGAATGCAGGATTGAAATTCCGTAAATTCTCTTGCAATTATTGGGTGAAAGAAAGGGGGGGTGGTTCTGTGGAAATCCACAGAGGACACTGGATTAAATGGAAAATGAAAAATGATAAATGAAAAATGAAAAATTGGTATTTGTAACAATAATTATAAAACATCCTCTGACATGGAATAAGGTCACGGAGTGGTTATCTGCATTTAGCTTATGGCTTCCAGCCACAAATAGAATGAAACCGTAAACCGCAAAGCGCGCAGAGGAGGCGCAAAGACCGCAAAGAAATAACCAAATTAAAACAGGCATCCTGTGCGTATCTGGTACATTCTCAGTGCGCATAGCATTCAAAGAAATGGTAATTTTTAATCACCAGGTGTTAAACCGGTAAAACTTTTTGCTGGCACGATAAGAAGCCGCGTAGCGGCTGACAGATGTTAGCCCATGGCCTCCGGCCATGGGAAGAAGAACCATTACCAATTTTAAGTCCTGTAAGGACGACAGAACGAATTTCAAACTAATTTAATTGAAAGAACAAGTATACCTGCAAAGCTCGCAGCAGGAACAAGGGTTTCAACGATAATGATAAATCAAACCGCAAAATACAATTTACCGACCGTGAAACCACATTTTTTTCTTTGGTAACTTGAATTTTAACATTTGCAATTTCGTTGCGACCGCTGCGCACGCCGCGGTTAATTTTTTATCATTAACCAAGCCCTGGTGAGGGCGTTTATTTTTTGCGTTATAAACATCCCCCACCTCCGGCGTTCTGTTTTTCAATGATGGTAAATAATTCGAAATTAATAATTTCTGTTTGATTTTCTGACCGATTCCTGCTCATATTCTACTACCATTAAGGCTTTGCTACATGGTTGATTTTTTAAATCTTAAACAGTGGAAATTCAATATGTTAATTTCCCTTAAACTCCCTGAATGAATACCTGATCCCGTTTTTTCAAAGAATGGAAAATTTTTGAATAAAATATTTCCTTGCCGAAGAAAACCGGAGATGACACTATGGCGCAGCAAGAAAAAAAACGAAATTCTCTGGAGCAGCAGAAGAAGGAATGGGAAGCGACCCTGGTGCACAAAGCAATTTCCCGCTTTCCGGAACGCAAAGAGGCATTTACGACCTCTTCCGATATTGTGGTAGATCGCTTGTACATCCCCGACCCGCGGTTCAGCTACGAAAAGCAACTGGGTTTTCCCGGGCAATTTCCTTTTACCCGCGGGGTGCAACCCACCATGTATCGCGGGCGGTTCTGGACGATGCGGCAATATGCCGGATTTGCCACCGCGGAGGAATCCAATCGCCGTTACCGGTATTTGCTGGAGAGTGGCGGCACCGGGCTTTCGGTCGCATTCGACCTACCCACCCAGATTGGCTACGATTCGGATCATCCCATGGCAGAGGGAGAGGTGGGAAAAGTGGGGGTTGCCATCGATTCGCTGGAGGACATGGAAATTCTTTTTGCGGGCATCCCATTGGAAAAGGTCTCCACGTCCATGACTATCAATGCCACGGCCAGTATCTTGCTGGCCATGTACATCGCCATCGCCAAAAAACAGGGGGCGGATTTAGGCCAGCTCTCCGGCACCATTCAAAACGATATTTTGAAGGAATACATTGCCCGGGGTACCTACATCTTTCCCCCGGAGCCTTCCATGCGGCTGATTACGGACATTTTTAAGTACTGCCACGATTATCTGCCGCGCTGGAATACCATTTCCATTAGCGGATACCATATCCGCGAGGCGGGTAGTACTGCGGTGCAGGAGGTAGCCTTCACCTTTGCCAATGCCATTGCGTATGTGCAGGCCGCCATCGATGCCGGACTCAATGTGGATGAATTTGCCGGGCGGCTTTCGTTTTTCTTCAACGCCCACAACAATTTGTTCGAGGAGGTCGCCAAATTTCGGGCGGCGCGGCGCATGTGGGCACGTATCATGCGGGAACGCTTTGGTGCCCGGAATCCCCGCAGCCAGATGTTGCGCTTCCACACCCAGACGGCGGGCAGCACCCTTACTGCTCAGCAGCCAGACAATAACATTGTGCGTACCACCCTGCAGGCTTTGGCGGCAGTTCTGGGCGGCACCCAGTCCCTGCACACCAACTCCCGGGATGAAGCCCTGAGCCTGCCCACCGAGGAATCGGCGCGCATCGCCCTCCGCACCCAGCAAATTATTGCCTACGAAAGCGGCGTCGCCGATACGGTGGATCCCCTGGCAGGCTCCTATTTTGTAGAGAATCTGACAGACGAGATCGAAGAGCGCGCCAGCGAGTACATTCAGAAAATTGATGAAATGGGAGGCGCTGTGGAAGCAGTGAAAAATCACTTCTTCCAGAACGAAATTGCTCGCAGTGCTTACGAGTATCAGAAAAAAGTGGAGAGTGGGGAGCAGGTGATTGTGGGAGTGAATCGTTTTACCATTGAGGAGGAACCCCCCGAGAAAATTTTGCGGGTAGATGAGGCG
>JALWDQ010000702.1:0-9422 GCA_027039625.1 Calditrichia bacterium
TCGGTGGGTCAGTTAAAAAAGAAGGTTCATCTTTCTACAATTTTGTAAATCGAAAGTGTATGCCTGGGGTGAAGGGACGCACGGTTCGCCGAGATGGCGCCCGTGCGTCTTCTATTTTGTAATCCCCTTTTTCATTGATCTACTTCCTCCCCATAGAATTCTCCGGATGTTGCCCATGAAAAAAACAACCGCGAGCGGCGCACCGCTTTTTTTACAAAGATTCATGTGGTTATCGGTTAAAAATGTGATTTTACTTCTTTTTCAAAAGAGACCGTCCAAAATAAACTGAAAGCGAAACTCCGGAAAAGGGAAGGTGTTTACGCTTCCTGCAGGAAGACCTGTTCTATTACCTCGAATGTTTTCCGCGCGCAGGCATCCCAGGTAAATTGGGCGGCGTGCTGGTAACCGGCACGGATGAGCCGTTCCCTCAGGGCACCATCCTGCAGCAACTGGCGAATCGCGGCAGCGATGGATTCCGGTTGTTCCGGCGAACAATAAAGGGCGGCGGTACCGCAACGTTCGCGCAATGCCGGTATGTCCGAAGCTACCACGGGACACCCGCACGCCATGGCTTCCAGCGGAGGTAAACTGGATGCTTCGTAGAAAGAGGGAAATGCCAGGCAGCAGGCCTGATGATACAACGGCACCAGCTCTTCCGGATTTTCAATCTGCCCTGCAAAATGAATGCGGTCTTGCAAAGATGATGAGATTTCCATTTGCTGCTTATGGAATGTCCGGGCTGTGGAGCCGACCACCACCAGGTGTACATCCTGCTCTCGCAGGAGTATTTCCAGCGCTTTTAACACCCCGGTTAAATTTTTCCCCCGGCTTAGCGAACCGACAAACAATATGTACGGCGTTGGGTAAGATACCGGTTGTTGCCAGAGGGTTTCTTTCCGGGAAAGAACCTCCTCCGGTAGCCCTCCGTTTTGAATCACATGAATCTTGCCCTGCACCTGTGGGTAGTTCTGGAGGATGGCGTTTTGTTCGCTCCGGGAGACGGTAATCACCGCCCGGCTGTGTTTCATAATAAACGGGGTAAGGAAGCGGTACCAGAGGCGAAACGCGCGACTGTAAGCTTCGGGAACGGTAAGGAAGGCAACGCTGTGCACGGTAACCACCACGGGGCGACGAAACAGGTAACTCATGAGCGGGGCGGTGTTTCCGGGCGAAAACAAGACGCCATCCCAGTGGTGGAACGGAAGCTCCCACTGTTCCCAGGCATGGCCGGAATATTGACCCAGCGGTTTTAGGGCAATGTGCTGGAGGGGAATTTCATGTCTCAGGCCACGGGTGGGGATTAAAAGTGTGAACCGGTAGCGCGATGTGTCGATGATGCCCTGCTCCAGAAGTCGGTCGAATGCTTTAACCACCTCGTGAGCGTAGCGCTGCACTCCGGTAATCGGTTGCGTTAAAAAACGTCCGTTGATGTAAATTCGTCGAATTTCCTGAGACATCGTGCTATCTCCATTCGTTTCCGATTAACAGCTGGTCAGGAAGAATTCAATGAACCGAACCCTTACGAATGCTTCACCAGATTGCCGGGAGGAAAGCAGCGATCTGTTAAAATGGTGTTCTCCGGTGACCAGTTAAAATTATTGGCACCAGAGAAACATAGCGGAATAGTGTTCGGGTACGGCAATTTATTATCCCCTCGACAATTCATAACAGAGCACCCGCGCCATTCAACAGGAAATATAAACCGATTGAAATAAACAGGGCTATGTAACCCATTGCAAGAAATTTTGCGGTGAATTTTGCAATATTGTTTGTACCTTCGTGGGTTACATATAATTTGTATGCTATCAGATTTGCCAGTGAACCGAATAAACTCCCAAAGCCACCCGCATTCGAACCCCATAACAACGCCTGCCAATTGGAGGTAAATTTTGCAAATAATAGCGTGGCTGGTACATTGCTCATAATCTGACTTGCTAAAGCAGAAAACAGAAAAATATGCCCTGAATGGCTTATTTCCGAGGCAAGAATCATCTTTAAATTGTTGGCAATCCCGAAGAAAAACATGAAACTGAATAATAGCGCATAATCGATACGCAGGGCTTTTCGGTCGAAAACAATTGCAAAAAGAATGACTCCTATTCCGGCTAAAACAGGAACAACACGAAGAACGGTTAGAAGGACAACAATAAGCAACACGCCGTAGAGATAGGCTATTTTGTTAAGGCTTCGGATTCGATTTCCCTGTAACTCGGTTTGAATTTTCACCAGAAGGGAAGAGACGATTAGCAGGCCAAGAAAACTCAGAGAAAAAGGGGCAATTGTTTTTAGAAATGCCTCAGGGTGAATCCCGTAAAACCAGTAAATAAAAAGGTTCTGAGGGTTACCAATGGGCGTTAATGCCGAACCTGAATTGGCTGCCAGAGCCTCTAAGATAATCAGGATTTCTTTTCGATTAATATTTAGCGATAGTGTAAGCGGAACAATAATGATTAATGCAATATCGTTTGTTACAAACATGGACAGGAAAAAGGTGGTGAGGACTAACTTTAACGGGATGGCTTTACCTTTTTCTATACTCTGGGCAATTTTTAATATGAGCCCACTTCTTTGTAAACCATTAACTGTTACGAAGAGCACAAAGAGGATGAATAGAACTTCTAATTCACTGATTGAGTAGGTTGGAAGCTGTTTTGTGTAAAAAGAGGTGAGCACCAGACCAGCGCCTGATGCAATCAGCAGCCACTCTTTTAGAATAAAATCAATGAATTTTGCCTGGGTTTTCAAGAACACTCCGATTGTCGTACTTGAGCTACCGTTTCTTTAAATGCTTCGAAGCGTTTCTCAATCTGGATGATCGCTGTTTGTGCTTCCCCACCAAATGCCTGTTTTATCGTAGCTTATGGTGAGAAAGATGTTTCTTCTACTGACTATGTTTCGCCACAAAATAAAAAGTAGAATTAAAACTTCCCCAACCTGCCTGGAAGATGGGCGGTTGGGGAATTATGAAGAAAGTCCGGTAAAAAATGGGAGAAGTTACACCAATTTCAGGAATTTCCGCTTTCCTACTTTCAGAACTTTTTCACCATCGGATTTCAGTTCCAGCAGTTCGTCTTTTACCGGTTGACCGTCCAGTTTCACACCGCCCTGGCGAATCAGGCGGCGGGCTTCACTTTTGCCACCTACCAGCCCGGCTTCCACCATTACGTCGATAAGCCGTTTGGGTTCGGAGGGTAACCGGTATTCCGGAATATCATCCGGTACCTCTTTTTGTTTGTGCACCAGGTCGAAATGAGCCTCGGCCTCTTCGGCAGCTTTTTCGCCGTGGTACATGCGAACAATAGTGCGCGCCAGGCGCCGTTTCAGGGTTACAGGGTTTACCGAGGGATCTTCCAGTTGTTGTTTAATTTGCTGCAATTCATCCAGCGAAACATCGGTAACCAGCTCGAAGTAGCTGTAAATAAGATTGTCCGGGATGCGCATGGTTTTGCCGAACATTTCTTCCGGAGGTTCATCGATACCGATGTAGTTGCCCAGCGATTTGCTCATCCGCTGCACGCCATCGATTCCCTCCAGAACCGGCAGTGTGAGGACAATTTGGGGCTCCTGGCCGTATTCTTTTTGAATCTGGCGACCGATGACCAGGTTAAATTTCTGCTCGGTGGCACCAATTTCCACATCTGCCTGTACCATCACCGAATCGTAACCCTGCATTAGGGGATAGAAGAATTCGTGGATACTGATGGGGTGCTGATTGGCGTAGCGTCTGGCGAAATCGTCCCGCTCCAGCATGCGCGCTACGGTAAATTTGGATGCCAGTTCCATGATTTCAGCAAAACTCATGCGGCTAAACCATTCCCCGTTGTAGCGTATTTCTGTTTTCTCGGGATCCAGAATTTTCAGGAACTGTTTTTCGTAGGTCTTGGCATTTTCCATCACCTGTTCGTGGGTCAGGCGGGGACGGGTGGAGTTTTTCTCGCTGGGGTCACCCACCATTCCGGTGTAATCGCCAATAATCACCACTACCTGGTGTCCCAATTCCTGGAACTGGCGCAGTTTGCGTAAACCTACCGTGTGTCCCAGATGGATATCCGGCGCAGTGGGATCGAATCCCTGTTTAATCCGCAGTGGTTTTCCGGTTTCGTAACTGCGCTGAAGTTTTGCTCTTAATTCCTCCAGCGGAATTAAATCCACTGTCCCCCGGGCAATAATTTTCAGTTGATCTTCCACAGGTAAGAATTTTTTCCCCATTGTTCGAAACTCCTATTTGATTCGATATTTCTTTTCCAGACGTTTCAGGTCACGTTCCTGTTCCCGCCGGGCAATCTCCTGGCGCTTGTCGTATTTCCGTTTTCCGGCAGCTACCCCCAATTCTACTTTAGCCAGACCGCGCTTAAAATAAACCTTCAGCGGCACCAGCGTGACCCCTTTTTCCTGAACTTTACGGTGGAGCCGCCGTATCTCGTCCTTGTGTAACAGCAATTTCCGATCGCGCTCCGGTTCGTGGCTGGCATACCCAGCATTTTTGTAAAGGCTAATGTGCATGCCGATGAGCCACACTTCTCCATCTCGAATGCGAGCGTAGCTGTCTTTTAAATTGCAGCGTCCCTCGCGCAGGGATTTCACCTCCGTACCCGTGAGTACCAATCCCGCTTCAATCTTCTCCAGAATCTGGTAATCGTGAAACGCTTTCTTGTTCGATGTTACAATTTTTATCCCTTCCGCCATGGACGCTGTTCTCCTTCCGGTAAAAGTGCAAAAATGTATGGAAATCCCTGTGTAGATTCAAGAAGAAAAGAAATCTGCACCCGGGAAAATCCTGTCTCAAGTTAAATCCACCGACTGGGGAAGTTGGGGAGGCCTGATTTTAATTTTGAAATGGGTTAGTTTGAATAATGGTGGAAATCATTGAATAAAGATGGTTTGTTTGATAACAAACTATACGGTATCAGCGTTCTTTTTTAAAAAACGGTACAAATTTTAATTCCTTTTTTTCTGCACCAGTTTAGAAGAGTTAAACTCTACTAATTTTTCCCAGATGATTTCCCCATCTATGCAAAAATTTTCTCCAAATTCAAAGGTCATTTTATTTAAAATGCGAGAGTAGGATTTTAGAAATTCTTCATTCTTTTCCTTAGCGCGAAAGCCTAATGGTTCAATTATGTCAACATAAAGATTCTCGTTACCCGAAATAAATTCCCAGAACCTTTGACCACATAGTTTAAAATATTCTCCTTTATCCGGGGAATTATCCTGTCCGTAACAACAACCGTTTACTGCGATAATGTTCATAACCGTCCCGGAACTGCGGAGAATTCGTTTCGCCTTACGAAAATTATCTATCATTTTTTTAATCTGGCTGCTATTTCCCCAATTTGGTCCCGATTTAATAGAAACAATATATTTGATTCCTTCTTTTTCAAATTCCAGATCGATCCCTTCTGCAGCCGATTTTTTTCCATTATAAACTTTCTGACAAATAAAGATTGCTAAACCTTCTAAGAATTCTCCAAAAATGGTTTCTTCCTGAGAAGAAAGATGAGCATTCAACAAACTTTGAACTAATTCTTGAGCAGTTAATATGTTTTTAGCTTTGAATAAATAAGGATTTTTCCTTTTTAAAATTTTATGGAGATTAATTTTATTTAGACTTTCTAAACGTCTAAGATGAAAATTGGAGATGTTTTGTTCTACGTATGCTTTCACTTCTTCAAGAGAAATGCTATCCATAATTTTCTTGTTCCTCGAAAAGTGTGAGTTGCGGTGTGGACAAAGCTTTTTTTACCATGTTAAAATATTCCGGGACAATTTCAATCCCGATCCCTTTTCTTCCCATTCGTCGGGCAACAAGGACTGTCGTTCCTGAGCCCATAAATGGATCTAATACGGTATCCCCGGGATCGGTAAATAATTTGATGAACCATTCGGGCAATGCATCAGGAAACGCAGCGCTGTGGTTCTTATTGTTACATTGAGTAGCCATATGAAGAACGTTAGTCGGGTACACTTTTTCCCGATTTACCCAATTGGCCACTCTTTTACCAAATCCGCTTCCAACTCGAGAATTATCGCGTTTGTAATCCACTTCAGATAATTTGCGTAGCCGGGTTTTCGACCAATCCCCAATGGGCACCATGACCCGTTCCTGATACATTTTAAATTTTCTATTTTTGTTAAATTGAAGTAGTCGCTCCCAGGCGTCTCTAAAGCGATTGGGCCATTTCCCGGGATAAGAATTTTTTTTGTGCCAGATAAATTCTTCAGTCCAGAGCCAACCCTGCTCCCTCATTTTTAAAATAAGCTCCAGAACATAGGTGTGTCGTTCTCCTTTAACGACTTTTTCTTTGATATTTAAAATAAATGTTCCTGTGGGTTTGAGTACGCGCAATAATTCTGCGGATATGGGTAAAAACCATTCTACATACTCATCAGGGTGAATACCCCCGTAAGTGTTTTTTCTGCTATCTGCATAAGGCGGAGAGGTTACAATTAAATCAACGGAATTATCTTCGAACTTCTTAAGAATTTCTTTGCAATCTCCCAGATAGATTTCGGTTTTGTTTGTGTACATATTCCCGAGAGTTCTCTTTTATGATTAATTTATTAAAATAATCAAATTGAAGCAATACAAGGTTCGGATTGCTCAGAAATACCCAGAAATTCCCGATGCTATGCTTAATTCTCTATCATAATAAGAGAATTTCTATGTTTCAGACAACTTATTTACTTCAAAGCCAAAAGGGGGAAAAATCCCACCCCGTCCAAAGAGTGATACTCTTTGGTTAGTGGGTCTTTTGATATTCGGATTCGGGCTTATTAGCTTTCTAATCCGATACGGAGCTGTATCAGACCAATGGGCTCCCATATAGAATTTGCCCTCAAACAAAACCTCCCCCACACACCGTAGAGTCAACTTTACAGAACTATATAACCGAGAGAGTTGATAGCCATTCTCTCGACGGAACAGCATTAACAAACCAACAGCTAAAATTTGAATTAATAACTTGTTTCGATACACTACTTCATTGTCTAAATGATATTTCTTGGTATTCACCTGAGAATTCAACAATTTAAACCCATCATTCTCAATGTACCATCGTTGATGGCCCAAATTACGAAGCTGATCTGGAGAGAGTTCTTTATCGGTGGTAAAAACATAAAACATGCCCAATGATACACCTTTGCGGAATTCTTCTATCCGGGCAATGCTATCGGTACGACTCAGTGAGTAGTTTTTGTCATAACTATTGCTGCGAGCATAATAAATGTGATACCACACACCTTTGGCCTTGACTTCTCCCCTTTTCTCCTTAAACCCCATTTGAACACTTAACTGAGTACGCTTCCTATTATCCCGGACATCATTCCATTGCTGAACCATGGACTCAAATGCGCTAATCATACGACGAAAACGTTGAGCAATCTCTCCATCTTTTGGCCGGTACTTAATGACCAGGTGTTCCACCAAACTCCGTTTCTGTCCGCAGGATCAGTATCTGACCACCCCAATACTCGATCGTTTAGATATAAAGCATCTAAAAGCAAATATTTGAGCTTTACCTCAGCGTCCCCAAATAGCTGCTGATGTTCCAACAAACGTTGACTGCTCAATAATTCTTTACCACGTTTACCTGAAGGCTCTACATCAATTAACAGTATATCTCCCCATCGAGTCATTAACCCAAAACCACTGTAATAACGATGTCCCAGAACAGTGCCATCCAGATAACCAATAGGCTGAAGAAGACCTTCCTTTATAAGTTGAGCCGCAACATGGTAGTTTATTTTCCACAAATCGTTACTGTCAATATCCTTCAAACGTTCAGTAACACGGGTATCACTTCCGCAGGATCCCTGTGGGAAAATACCGTGTGCCTATACCGGGAATTACTAAATCGCTTCAACTGGAACAAGCGCTTAACCCCTTCTAATCGCCCCCATTGGTCACTCTGCAACAGACTCCGGTTACCTTTAACAGCACTGAAAAACAAAAACCAGTACAGAAAATGATTCGGCTTAATATGATTTGCCGAGGTATTAAGTGCTCGTGTGCCCGAATCCAGACCAAAAGACTTGCAAAAATGAAAAAAATCTTTTTATTTAATGTCTGAAATAAGTTTTCCTCCTCAGGTTTTTTTTCACATAAAATTTAACCTGAGGAGATTTTTTATTGAAACTTTTTTAACCGGGCATCGGGAATTTCTGCCGGCGACTTGACTAAGCGCTTGACAGGTTTTTTTCATTTTATTATATTCGCTCTTTGCTCAATAAGATTACATGGAATTGCAGACTTTTAATTGAAGGAGGATTTTCCCTTGAAAGAGTATACAGGTGAAAACATTCGCAATGTGGGAACCGCTGCCCACGGAGGTTCTGGTAAAACCTCTCTGGTAGAAGCCATGCTCTACACCATGGGCGTTACCACCCGACTGGGTAGTGTGGAACAGGGTAACACCCAATCCGATTACAACGAGGACGAAATCGAACGTCAGATTTCCATCAGCACTTCTTTGCTGCACGGGGAATGGCAAAAAACCAAAATTAACATCATCGATACGCCCGGTTACACCGATTTCTTCGGAGATGTGGTGAGCAGTTTGCGGGTGGTGGAAAACGTACTGCTGCTGGTGTCCGCCTCCAACGGTGTGGAAGTGGGTACCGAGCAGGTGTGGGAGCTGGCAGAGAAATACGAAAAACCGGTCACGTTTGTAATTAATAAACTGGATCGGGAGAATTTGAATTTTGACAAAGTGGTGGAAGAACTGCACGAGCGTTTCGGGAACAAGCTGCAATTGGTTCAGCTTCCGCTGGAAACGGGGCCGAATTTCTTCAAACTGGTGGATTTGTTGAAGATGAAACTGCTGGTCTATCCGCAGGATAATTCGGGCAAACCGAAGGTGGAAGATATTCCCGCAGATATGCAGGAGAAAGCCGCCGAACTGCGCAACCAGCTGGTGGAAGTGATTGCCGAGAGCGACGACGAGCTGCTGGAAAAATATTTCGAAGCCGGGGAACTGACCGAGGAAGAATTTCAGAACGGGTTCAAGAAAGCGTTTTTGAACCGCCAGATCTTCCCGGTATTTTGCACCGCTGCCACACGAAATGTGGGCGTGAGCGGGCTGCTGGATTTCATCGTAAAATATGTACCCGCTCCGGTGGAAATTCCGCCCATTAAGAGCGTGGATGGGGAAGAGCGCAAGCCGGTGGACGATGAAGCGCTGACCGCTTTCATTTTTAAAACGGTAGCAGAAGCCCACGTGGGCGAGCTTTCGTTTGTGCGGGTATTTAGCGGGGTGCTGAAAAGCGGCGATGAGGTAACCAATTCCTCCCAGAATCACACCGAACGCATCGGGCAGATTTTCATCCTCTCCGGGAAGAACAAAGAAAACGTGGATAAACTGCATGCGGGCGATATCGGTGCCCTGGTGAAACTGAAAAGCACCCACACCGGCGATACGCTCACT
>JALWDQ010000703.1:0-2981 GCA_027039625.1 Calditrichia bacterium
TCTGGAAATAAGCTGTTTCTGGGTAACCGAGTACATGAGTTCCTCAGGTCATTGATTGGGATGATTGGTCAGGAGGATTTTCTTCTGGTTCAGGTACGGCTCCGCCTCCTCACTTACAGGAAGCGAGAAGGTGAGCACGAGAAGCCGGGTTTCCCGGTGGGAAACCGGTGTTGATCGGGAAAGCAATGTCAGTTTATCTGAAGCCCGGCGACGATGCGGAGCAAAATCACCGGGACATCGATTTTCTGAAATCGCTAAAAGAATCTGTTGAATTCCGTTTGTGGGGTGCTTGCTTTTTCGGCACAGGAGGAAATCTGGTTCCGGATTCCATAAGAAGTTTGAAGAGGGAGCGGTAGAGTTGGGATTCTGATGGATCACAGGATGATCTGTGAGCAAACCGAAAGCTTCTGGATGGACGAAAGACTTCCGGGGAAGTTAGAGTGAACCTACGCCAGCTGTAAACAGATTGATCTGCTTTTAGCTTAGCCGATTCAGGGGAAAACATGACATTACTTCGTGCAAAAAAGTTCTTGATAAGTGATAATAAATTCATATAAATAATATTTTCACAATTAGAATCTTAATAATAATTATTAATACTTTTACTGTTACTAATTATGTTAATAATGTAACAAGCGCTTATAATTTACGCATCTTTCTGAAAAAGTCAAGTAAAAAATTAAAAAGTTGTCTAATGACTCAATTAGTTAGTTTTTCAACCTGTTAAAGTAGAGTTGAACCGTATCTGTCGGATTTGGTTTTAAACCAATCTTTGCTATCCCGGAAAAAATGGTTGGGAGAATCTCCGGAAAGTACTGGTGTCCCCAGGGTTTCGGTGCAGTCTGTTTAAAAGGCGTGAAATTTTTTTACTTTCGGAGAGGTAAAAATGCCCTATCTGAAAAGATTCCCTTTTGTTCTGTTTGCCAATGGCTCATTCCTACTCTAAAGGAAAATTATTAAATCTTGTGTTTACAATGGGTTACCAGGGAAGAAAACAGACCTCTGGAGCAGTCCAATTTCCTTGGTCGGTAAAACATCGTTTGGCCTTACTTTTGTATGATATGTTGCTTAAAACAAGAGGTGGAACATGAAAAAGAGAGTGACTAATCTACTGGTGGGGATTGTTGCTTGTCTGGTTGTTCATGATTGTTCCTTTGTTTGCACTGGAATTGCCCCTATTTGTGCAGATAACCAATGATATGGCTGTGCAAGGGGGCGCGGTATCTTTGCGCTGGGATGGCTCGGATACTGCTAATCAATATCCGCATTATTACAACGATGTGCGTTTAGAAGCTGGGGAAAATGGATGGTGGCAGCAACGACTACGGGTTCCGGAAAATGGCACTATCTGGTATTTTTTCACCATTCAGGATGATGAGGGGGAGCGAGTAACTCCCACGAAAAGCCTGAAATTGGCGCCTGGGGTGGAAGTAAGAGAGCAAATTTCTCCGGAGGTATTGCGTTATCCGGATTCCTATACGCCCCGGGATCGACCACCGTACCTTTCTTTTCAGCACGGCCCTTCCACCACTATGACCATTAGCTGGGAGACTGTGGCTCAGGGGAACAGCATCGTGGAATACGGATTAGATTCCACTTATGGTAATTTAATTACCGATTTTCAGAACACTCATTAACATAGTATAGAATTGGTAAATTTGCAACCCAATACCGTGTACCATTATCAAGTAAGAACCGAAGGGGTGTACCAGAGTCCGGATTTTACTTTTAAAACGGCGCCGGCAGATCCCGCTCTTCCTTTCACTTTTGTCGCCTGTGGGGATAGTCGTTCCAACAACACAGCCCGCCGTCATGTAAAGAAACAGGTGAAGCGTGTGCATCCGTATTTTTCGCTGTTTACCGGTGACCTGGTGCATAATGGAACCGTACAAAATTACTGGGACACCTGGTTTAACACCATGGCCGATTTGCTAAATGTGACCCTCTTCCTTTCGGCAATTGGAAATCACGAGCATAATAGTTCGATTTATTATAATCTTTTCTATTTTCCTACCCATAATTCAGATAAACTGGGGAAGGAGACGAATTATCCGGAATCCTACTATTCTTTCGATTACGGATCAGCACATTTTGTAGTGCTCAATTCCGAGGATGTACATGGACCAGGAGATGACCAATACGACTGGTTAGTGAACGATTTACAACAGGCGCAAAACAATCCCAATATCTACTGGAAAATTGTGATGTTTCACCATCCGCCGTATAGTTCGGGTAATCATGGAAGCAGTTCTTCGGTACGTCAGCATTGGGTGCCGGTGTTAGAGCAATACCAGGTGGATCTAGTCTTTAACGGACACGATCATGATTACGAACGCACGGTCCCCATAAACAATGTGGTTTATGTGGTAACGGGTGGTGCCGGTTCACCGTTGAAGCCGGTAGGTAGCCATAGCTGGACGGCTTTTTCGCTGAGTGTGTACCACTTCTGCAAAGTACTGGTGAATGGAAATACTCTGTACATGGAAGCCATCGATTCCACGGGATACGTATTCGATTCTGTGACACTACACAAAACACCTACCCAGATGAATATTACTAATAATTCTCTGCAATCCTTCCGGCTGCTTCAGAATTACCCCAATCCTTTTAATGGAACCACCACCATCACCTACCAGCTGCCAGAACCGGCCGATTTTGTAGAAATTAATGTGTACGATTTGATGGGAAATCGGGTATGGGGAAGGCGAGAGATGGGGAAACCTGCCGGAACGTATTCCACCATCTGGAATGGGACGAGCGGTACCGGAGGGGAGCTTTCCTCTGGCATTTATTTTTACGAAGTTCGTACCGAGAAATACCATCAAATGCGGCAGATGATGCTGGTGAAGTAATTTCTGACATACCTTATACGAAAACCACACACCCCGCGAAGAAAATTAGGGCTTCCCGGGGTATTTTCGTAATAAAAATCAAACGCGGTACCCGGCGGGGAACTCTCACGAACCGGATTATCGTGAAAA
>JALWDQ010000704.1:0-2975 GCA_027039625.1 Calditrichia bacterium
ACTCACCCAGTTTATGGCCTGCAGCATTCCAATGCGCAAACCGCGAATCATGAACGGATCGTTCAGATTCATGAGTAAGAATGAAAGCGTTACATAAAATGCCAGTAACCACAGGGTGGAACGCCGAGCAAATATGTGAATCAGGTTTTTCATCGTAAAATATCCTGAGCTGCAGAGGTAACGTTACCAGCCAATCGCCCCGGAATGAGGCCGATTGCGGCAACAGGGTGAATCAGCATATCCGAGCGGTTCGATTGATTTTAAAGAGAAACCTGCCCGGAGTGCGGACAGGTTTCCAGGGAAAAATCGCAACCGGGTGTATCTGAAGCTAAATTCGACGACTTTTGAGCAATACTTTATGGTAGCGATTGAAATCGTCCAAAATTTTTCCGGTACCGCGCACCACAGAAGTTAAGGGATCGTCTGCCACATTCACCGGTAACTGCGTTTCCTGCTGTACCAGTTCGTCTAATTTACGCAACAGGGCACCTCCGCCGGTGAGGATGATTCCATGATCCAGGATATCGGAAGAGAGTTCCGGCGGAGTGCGTTCCAGAGTAAGCCGGATGGATTCTACAATGGTATTCACAGGATCCATCAGCGCATCCCGAATTTCGGCGGAACTGACCTGCACCGTTTTGGGAATGCCGTCAATTAAATCCCGCCCTTTCACATCGGTGGTAATTTCTTCTTCCAGCGGCATAACCGAACCAATTTCGCACTTTAGCTTTTCGGCGGTTTTTTCACCAATCAATAAATTGTAATTCTTCTTGAAATACTGGGTAATGGCTTCGTTCATTTCATCGCCACCGATGCGGATGGAAGTATGCAGCACAATACCGCCCAGAGAAATCACGGCAATTTCGCTGGTACCGCCGCCAATATCCACAATCATATTGCCCATGGGTTTTTCGATATCCAGCCCCACCCCGATGGCCGAAGCCATGGCTTCGGCGACCAGATACACTTCGCGGGCGCCCGCTCGTTCGGCACTATCGCGCACCGCTCGCTTCTCCACTTCCGTAATTCCCGAAGGTACACATACCACAATTTTCCCGATGGAGATGCGGCTGACCTTCGCCTTTTTAATAAATTCGCGAATCATCACTTCGGTGGCTTCAAAATCGGCAATTACCCCATCCTTGAGGGGACGAATGGTTAAAATGTCCTGATGGGTTCGGCCAACCATTTCGCGCGCCTCGTGACCCACAGCCAGCACTTTGTTGCTGTTCTCATCAAAGGCGACAATGGAAGGTTCGTTTACCACAATCCCTTTATTCTTAACATAAATAAGGGTATTTGCGGTACCCAGGTCTACTCCAATATCGTTGGAAAAGAAATTCAAAAATCCAAAAGCCATATTAAATCTCCATATTTCAATGTTTAAAATGACGTATATGGGTTAACAACATTGCCAGATTCAGTTTTCGGGCGGTTTCCACCACCTGCGCATCACGAATAGAGCCGCCGGGCTGGATGATGGCGCTGACTCCTGCCTCGGCTGCCACCTCTACCCCATCCGGAAACGGGAAGAAAGCATCCGAAGCCAGCACCGCCCCCTGCAAATCGTGGCCCGCTTCCCGGGCTTTGGAAATAGCAATTTTTACCGCATCCACCCGGGACATCTGTCCCGCACCGACGCCCAACACCTGGCGATTCTTCACCAGCACAATGGCGTTGGACTTCACGTACTTAACCACCTTCCAGGCCCAGAACAGATCTTCGCGTTCCCGTTTCTCCGGCTGGCGGGCGCCCACCGATTCCAATTTTTCTTCCACCCAATCCAGCGTATCGGACTCCTGAAGCAGCATCCCAAAAGGAAGAAATTTTGCCTCCGGTACCTCTGCTTCCTGGCCCGATGGCACATGACGCAGAAGACGTAAATTTTTCTTCTTCTGTAAAATCTTCAGCGCCCCGGGATGGTACTCCGGAGCAATTACACATTCGTAAAACGAAGCGGCAATTTTCTCCGCCGTTGCCTCATCCACAGGTCGATTGGTGGCTACAATTCCACCGAAGGCCGAGAGCGGATCTCCCGCCAGGGCACGGTCGAAAGCCTCGCTTACGGAAGCAGCACTGGCAGCACCACAGGGGTTGGTGTGTTTAATAATCGCCACAAACGGTTCCTGGAATTCCTGCGCCAGCGCTGCCGCAGCACTCACATCCACATAATTATTAAACGACATTTCTTTGCCCCACAACTGCTCCGGCACCTTTCTTTCGCCCGTAGTCATTGGCCGGTACAAAGCGGCCCGTTGATGGGGATTTTCTCCGTACCGTAAGTTTTTTTCTTTTTGAAAGAAGAACGAAATCTGCTCCGGGAAACCTTCCTCTTCCTCCTGCTCCGTTAAATAATCGGCGATTTGGGCATCATAATAGGCGGTGGTGAAAAAAATTTCGGCGGCCAGCTTGCGGCTTTCGGTAACGGGGAATCGGTAATCGTGGGACTTCCAGCTCTCCAGAAACGGCTGGTACTGCGCCGGTTGGTGCAGCGCTACCACATGGCGAAAATTCTTTGCTGCTGCTCGAAGCATCGTCGGTCCGCCAATATCAATGAATTCCACCATCTCTTCCGTGGTGAGTTCTGCCTTTTCCCGCATGGAGAGGAAAGGGTACAGATTCACCACCACCAGATCGATGGGTTGAATTCCCTGCGCTTCCAACTGCTGGAGATGCTCCGGAATGCGGCGAGCCAATATTCCTCCATGAATCGCGGGATGCAGTGTTTTCACTCGTCCATCCAGTAATTCGGGGAAGCGGGTCACCTCGCTTACTTCGGTAACGGGGAGCCCATTTTCCTTCAGAAAACGAGCGGTACCGCCGCTGGAGACAATTTCCACCCCCTGCTCCACCAGCGCCGTGGCGAAAGGCAACAACCCGGCTTTATCCCAGCAGCTAATCAACGCCCGTTTTATTTCAATCCATTCCTTCATAAAACTGCATCTCGCTAAATTCCGTTGCTCCCAAATACCACA